>CALDTK010000338.1 GCA_937924035.1 uncultured Saprospiraceae bacterium
TCACCATCGAAGAGGAAAAAGTCGGGTGTACAAGCGGCATCGTATGCGCGAGCAACTTCCTGCGTTGCATCGTAGAGATACGGGAAGTTGAACTTATTGGTTTTGGCGAAAGCTGTCATGAGTTCTGGACCATCTTGAGGATAACGCGAGACATCGTTGCTTGATATTGCGTAGACCTTGACACCTTTTTCTTTATAGTCATCTGCAAGTTTAGCGAGCTGTTCTTGCTGGTGAATTACGTAAGGGCAATGGTTGCAAATGAACATGACCAATGCTGCATGTGCACCTTGAGCGTCACTGTGCAGGTTAATCTCTTTGCCGCTTACGGTATCTGGTAGCGTAAAGTCAGGTGCCTCGGTTCCGAGGTCCATCATAGTAGAGAGCATCAATCCCATAGCAGTGGTTTTTTAGGAATAACGGATATGAAGGTCGTTAGTTGGCGTTCCCAGGTATTACACCCTATGACAACTTCACTTCAAGCGCCCCCCAAGTCGCTCCACCTTCTCCAACCACTTCGTCCTAAACGCATCCTTTGACAACCTGAGCGGCCCTATCGAAGTAATTCTGACAGATTTAACCCCAATAAAATTCAGGGTGAGCTTTTTCATGGCCTTGTGACTTGGGCTTCCATTAAATAGCACGTAATACCAAGAAGGCTGATCCAAGGTGGAAATGATGCGAGCTGTCTTTCCGGTAAAGTGCTTATCCCACCACACTGAGCCTTCTCGTTTTGTAAAAGCGTAGCCAGGTAATAATACCCTATCTAAAAAGCCCTTCATTAAAGCTGGAACGGAGGCCCACCAAACGGGATAAATCCAGACTAAGTGATCGGCCCATTTTAGTGTCTCTTGACTCTTAAGAAGGTCGGGTTCTAATTCAGTGCGTTTGCGATATCCAAACTCAAGGTTGGGATTGAAGTCTAGGTCTCGAATGATGATCTCTCGCACTTCTGCACCAGCTTTTTCTGCTCCACATTTGTATGCGGCGGCTAGTGCGAAGTTGTAGCTTTCCTTGTCTGGATGGCCGATAATGATGGCGATTCGCTTGCTCATATTCAATGATTTCTTGCCCCGTAAAGGTAGAATTCGACTGCCTGTGTAGGCTCACCGTTCAGCCGAAAATGGCTTCTATAAGAAATCCCTAAAACACCTGTAATACATGCATTATCCGCTTTTCCCAGTGACTGAAATTACAGTTCAGCCAAACATGGCAAATTATATGGTTTGCTTTCAAGTTAGAGAGCATGTCAAAGTCTATAACCTCCTGTTTGAGAAGCCACTATACCGTATTATCTTCCTGCCATGAACTCTATTCTAAGAAACATACTTGCTCTAGTATTCGGTTGGCTAGGAGGTAGTGCAGTAAACATGGGGCTTGTCGAACTCGGTAATAAGTTAATACCCATTAGCGGCATTGATTATTCGGTAAGTCAAGAAGAACTGCTGGCGGCCCTTGCTCCAATTATGTCAAGCTTAGAGCCAAAGTATTTTCTATTCCCTTTTCTCGCACATGCACTCGGAACTTTAGTAGGAGCATTTATCGCGGCGAAGATTGCTGGGAGTGCTCATATGAAAATTGCGTTAGGAGTTGGGTTGTTGTTTTTCTTAGGAGGAATTGCTATCAATTATATGTTGCCTGGTCCGATGTGGTTTAGCATCGTTGACGTACTCTTTGCATATTTCCCTATGGCTTGGCTTGGGGGGAAATTAGCAGGGCGATAGGTTTGATATTCTCTCAGGTAATTTCAACCACGCATGACAATTTGAAGCATTTGAATATATCGATTCTAAAGCTATGTATTTTTTTCAGCTATGTAGCACTGCTTGGTTGTTCGCGTAAAACTGCACCCAATACTGAATCAAGCTCAGCAACTAAGGAAGTTCTGACTGCACCGATGGTTTCTTCCTTCATCTTTGCAGAACGAGCCGGAGCTGACACTCTGGTACTGCTTGATGTGATTAAGGCAGAGGGATTTCTCAAAGAATCGCTAGCTCGAAGAGTGCCCCGTGTACCTCCTGATAATTTCCGACTGAGCTTTCTAAATGTTGTCGGGGACACCATTGCACAAACTGTTCATGCATCTGTTCTTAACGAGCGGCTTGAGTCTCCTCAACCAGATGGAAGTATTCATTCCGTTGAAGTTGAACTTGAAGAAGGTGTTTTCGTGGTACGAACAACAACGAATCAAATTCATAGTATCTTAGTAGAACGTTCAAATCAGCAAGGCAGGCTGAAAAATTTGCAACGGGTCTTCCTTACACGTCAAGACTAAACGAATCGACATGAACTTTATCTTACGTTTTTACGCACTTCTTTTAGTTGTCCCATTCGTATATACATTACAAGCGCAAACGTTCCCAACGAGCAAACTAAAGGATGCTGGACCTGATGCAGAGCGTATAAATTTTGTGATTTTGGCTGAGGGGTATCAAAGTTCAGAAACCGCTTTATTCAACACGGATGCGACGAACATTTCGAATCTAATGTTTGGTCAATCACCCCTCTCAAACTATACCAACTTCTTTAATCTACATGCGATAGCGGTAACTTCTGTCGACTCTGGAAGCGACCACCCAGCTACAGCAACTGATGAGCCTAACCCTCCTTTAGCAGTGAGGGATGTGGATACATACTTCGACATAACTTTTGATTACGCGAATATTCACAGATTGCCTTACACTAGCTCGTTAGCGCCAGTGTACAGTGTGTTGGCTGCCAATTACCCTGGCTATGACCAAGCCATAGTCGTCATTAATGAAAGTCAATATGGCGGAGCTGGAGGAGCCATTGCCACAACATCTACCCACCCCTCTGCTGGAGAGATTGCCATTCACGAAATCGGACACTCTTTTGCTGGACTAAACGATGAATATTGGGCGGGAGTAAATTTTGCTCGAGAAAATTACAACATGACAGCAGAATCCGACCCGGCACTTGTCAAGTGGTCTGACTGGGTTGGAACAGGTGGAATTGGCGTTTTCCCATTCGGCACGAGCTCTCCTCAAAGTAGTTGGTACCGTCCGCATCAAGATTGTAAGATGCGCTACCTCGGCACAGACTTTTGTGCGGTTTGTAGTGAACGTTTGGTAGATCGAATTTATGAGTTGGTTGATCCTATTGAAAATATACTACCAAGCTCAAGCTTGCAATCTTATCAAGGAACAGACATTCCCTTTAGTATCACAACCATCGATCCGATTCCAAACACGCTTACAGTAGAGTGGCTACTGGATGGCGTGATTGTAGCTTCTGGAACGAATAGTTTTACCTTTGGATCTGCGCAAGCAACAAATACAAACCATACGTTGATCGTACGGGTCACCGACGGCACCAGCCTTTCAAAAACGTACGCGCCTGCAACGGGTTATATTTTTGAAGAGCAGTGGACAATTAGCAATTCTGTACCACTTCCAGTAGAGTGGCTAAGCTTTGAGGTTTCTGAAGCGCACTCATCCAACCTGATTACGTGGAGTACGGCTTCTGAGCGTAATACTGATTCATATATCCTAGAACGAAAGCTTGAAAACGACTGGGAAGTAATCGCCAAATTAGACGCTGCAAAGAATAGTGATACTAAGCAGGAATACTCTTATCAAGACCTAGATGTTAAACCAGGAGTAACCTATTACAGAATACAACAATTGGATCAGGATGGTCAACTCGAGTATAGTGAAGAACGCTCGGTTTCAAGAGTAACTCGTTGGTTTTATAGCGTGTATCCAAATCCTACTCCAGGACCCTTTGCGTTAGAAGTATACACTGATCGAAACACGAACGTTGATGTAACCTTGATGGATGTCACGGGCAAAGTCTTCTTATCGAAAAATATAGCTCTCACAGCAGGTCGCAACAGGGAAGTAATCAACCTAGATGATTTAGCAAAGGGAGTCTTCTATGCGCGTATAACAAGGTCAGACGGAAACTGGGAAGAAACTGTGCAGTTGATCAAAGAATAAGCTGGCGGTAAGATTCCATACCTTGGCCGCAGACTGTTAAAAGCCTATGATCGTTTACCACAACCCACGCTGTGCAAAGAGCCGCAACGCTTGCAATTTACTAGCCGAGAAAGGGGTCGATTTCAAGACTGTTGAATATCTCAAAAACCCGCTGACTACTCAAGATCTTACGGCAATACTTAAAAAGCTAGAAATGCCTGCAAGTGCGCTCGTTCGCAAAACAGAAGCTGCCTACAAAGAGCTATTCAAAGGAAAAGACCTAAGCGAGAAGGAGTGGATTGAGGCGATGATCAAGTATCCAAAGTTGATGGAACGACCTATCGTTGTAAAAGGCAAAAAAGCCGTGGTTGGTAGACCTACCGAAAAGGTGCTTGAGCTGCTTTCGCCAAAACCCTGATCATGAATATTGAGCAGCATAAAGCAAATGCCATTGTCTGTTATCGTACGGCCTATTTGGGCGGCTCAAAAGGCGCGATCAAGAAAAATCTAGGTAACAAATACATCTAGCACAATCCTGATGTCGCAAATGGCCTTCAAGGATTTATAGACTACTTCGATCGTATGCAACGAGAACACCCCGACAAGTCGGTCGAATTCATCAGATGCGTAGCTGAGAGCAATTTAATAACGCTACACACACCAAACTTGGCCCGTCAACGATTAGTATGTGACGATGGACTTCTTCCGTTTTGACGAAAGTTGGAAAATTTACGAGCACTGGGATTATATTCAGCAGGTACCTAAAACTTCAGCGAATGCGGATGCAATGTGGTAAAAGTGCTACCAAGGTCTGGAGATCAACAGTAGGGTTACTTCACCTCACCTTCCAGCCATTCGAATAGTGCCCTTATTTCGGCTTGGGTAGACTTTGTCTTATCACGAGCGTACCAACCGTGAAGGTCTATGTGATGCTCAGGGTAAGGCTTTTTAGGCTCAGGCGCACGGTTCCATCGCTTGGAAATGGCCTGCGCAATTAATGGTCGAGGTCCCCAGTCTGCAACGACCTTGTTCGTATCCATATCAATGAAAAGCACCTTTGGGATGGAGCGCCCATTATCGGTGAGATAGAGGTCCATAAGATCGGTATGCTCGTCGCGAAGCACAACTTTTAATTCAACCTGTGAGGCAGTCTCTGCTACCCAGTTGAAAACAGGAAGTGTTTGAGCTGCGTCGCCACACCAGCCTTCACTCAAGACCAACAAGAGGTACCTCCGCTGAAGTCCAGCTAGCAATTCCTTAAACGAGTCGTTTAGTCGATTTTTCTTGTCTAGCCTATCCATGCGCTTCTGGTTGAGCTGCGCTATTTCAAGGTAGTAATCTCCTTGATTTGGGCCAGTAGTTAGACCTTTGTCGAGGAGTTCTTGAAGAAAATGACGGTATGCAGTATACGTCCGTGCGCTTTTTAGCGCTTTTTGAAGTGCGGTGCTCACAAGTATTCAATTAGAAGCTGAGTAACGTATACGCTGGAAGCGTAAATAGGGTTGTAAGTAAGGTATTTAGATAGCTGCACTCTATTTCACTGCAACAAGTATCTTTTTTTTTGTGCTCTACCATGCAGCTCTGCTCTAGTTTCCAAAAGCTTACACAGGGGTACAAAACCTATATGTAAAAGACAGGGTTTAGGGTATGATTTATGATCAAACAAACCTAGAGTTCAAATTTTGAACTCAGGTTTGAAGAGACTAAAAATGAGACTACTACTAATTGGGCTGTTCGCCATGAACAGCCTTGTCCTTTTTGCGGAAGGGACTAAACAACTCAGCCCAACGGCTGCTGACACCACTGCCCTTACAATTGATAGGGCCCAATATGGATCTTTTGGACGCGTAGGTGGGGTTGCCACCTCACGGCTCAATTTTCACCTTGGAAACCCTGACCAAGAACAAGTGTATTTAGGTTTTTCTCAAGGATATACGGATATCCAAAACCTGGGAGACCCTGGAAATGCAATAACCTATTACTTCAGAATTCTAAACGAAGCTGGGGTTGAGGTACAAACTTGGCAAGCCATCGATGCTACCACAGCCAATCTATCCAATTACGGCAATGTTCAAACAGGGCCTGCTGCTATTTCAAGTGGAGGATACTCAGCATTTAACTACACACCAACTATAGGTGCAGCTCCAGGAGATTATTATGTTGAATTTACAGATGATGCTGGTGGGGCTGCAGGTTCAACTGCTTTCTATGTACAGTACTTTGATATTACAGTTGCAACTCGTGATGTCACACCCTCTGCGATAGATGGCCGAGTATTTTCACGTAATTGGGCAATTGCGGCGCCTCCAACAAAAGGTGGAGCACCTAGTTCCTACGGTGTGTATGACAGACCTTTTAAAGGCATATTTTATGTTTACAGTAGACTTGGGTTTGTTTCTGAAGTAGACTTTAGTTCTGCAGGATTTCAGCCATTTATTTTTAATGTTTCGTTTAACGAAGAAGGGACAGCGACAAGTCAAGATATTTTAAACAACGTTAAATCTATTAGCGGATCTTTACAGGTTAATCCAGTACACGAAATATTCCTCAACGATCCAGATAATATATATTATCCAAACGGAGAATATGGAAGTGTCCTTAATAATTCAGAATATCCTAAGCTAGTAGGTTGTTCTTCAAGTGGGGAGTATGCGATCAGAGTTGCGACGACAAAGGCGGGAATTGTTGAGGTACTGTTCGACCAAACTACTATTACTGGTGCTGGTCAGTATGACCCTGGTACAGTAGATCGACTTTTAATGTATGAAGTTGAACCAGCTGAAGGTGAATCGCCGCCGTTTATTCGAGAGATCCCATGGGATGGAAAGGATGGATTAGGTGCAGATATTTCTGCAACAGCAACTTTTGATATTCGGACAACATACGCTCAGGTGGCGTATCACCTCCCGATCTATGACGCTGAGTATATGCTCAATGGCTTTGAAGTAACCTTGACCCGTCCAACCCCACCAAATGGATACCAGGTGGTCATGCAATATGATAATTCAAACATTACTGAATTGGCAGGGACAGGCTCTCCAGTAATAGATTTAAATGGCTGCGCACCACCTTGTAATTCTTGGGACAACTTCGATTTTGGCGACGGTAACACCATCAACACCTATTGGTATGCTAGACGTCAGAGTAGCAATCTTACGCTCTCTATGTCTGACCCAGATTGTGGTTGTGCAGCAGTAACCGATCTTTCTATAAACGGAACGATCTTCAATGATGCAAACGGATCTTTCATAAAAGACTTAAACGAGTCAGATCAAGCGGGTGTCGTAGTGCGTCTTTACAAAGACGACAACAAGAATGATATTCTTGAGGCAGGTGAATTCACAGGTAAAACAGCAACCACTGACGCTAACGGAGACTACTCGTTTTCTGAAACAGTCGGGTCTGTTTCAACTTCTTTAGATCAAACCATTGTCGATCCAGGACATGATGGTATGGACCTCGCAGGAGGTTTTTACGCAGGCTTTAATGGTGTCGGGACCTATAATGACGGTGCAGGCTTTTCAGGAGATATGACGACAGGTCTCTATTTTGACAACCTGCAAATTCCTCCTGGAGCAACAATCACATCTGCAACTCTAGAAGTAGAAGCGCTTGGTAGGCTTCTCGGAGGTACAGCCTTAGATTTAGACGTCACTATCGAAGGCGTACTGAACATCAATCCAAGTGTATTTTCGACTTCCAACTTTCCTAGCAATGCGGCTCCTACTGTAGCTAGCGAAACTTGGACGGTTCCTGCCGCTTGGGCTGCTCCCAATAAGTACACAAGTGCAGACATCAGTTCTGTAATATCAGAGCTAATTAGTCAGCCAAACTTTGAGTTAGGCAATCCTTTAGCACTCGTACTTTCTGGAACTGGAACGAACGTAAATATGGCGACGGCTTCTAATGGAGCATCTGCACCTAAGTTAACCATCGGATTTACGGGACCGGACCTACCAACAAGATACTTTGTTACAATTTCGGCCAGTAGTCTTCCTTCAGGAATAAAGGTGGTGAGCGACACCATCGAGCGCGCGTTTTTCACCCTCGAAGATCAACGAGTTTGTAATGGTCTCTTCAGGGTTGCCGCAGATCGAGATGGCGATGGTGTTGTAGACAGTGCAGACCTTGACAACGACAATGATGGAATTCCAGACACAGAGGAAAAGGGCTCTATGGCCTTTTCACCTACAGGTGATGAAGATGGCGACGGCGTATTAAATTTTGAAGATGATAATGATCCCGCATTAGGATTTGTAGATGACAATCTTGATGGTATTCACGATCGGTACGATGCAGATGGCGATGGAATTCCAGACGTATACGACTTAGATTCAGATAACGATGGTGTGACTGATCTTTCGGAAAACGGAGGATTTGACACCAATGGTGATGGGATAGTTGATATAGCTACTGACACCGATGGTGACGGACTAGCTGATGTATTTGACAATAACGATACAGATGGCCCACTTGGCAGCGGAATCGACATGACAACTCCTAGTACCTCTGCACTGCTTGATAGCAATGCAGACGGTATCAATGAAGGTGGGGATGCAGATGGTGATGGGATCGCAAACGCTGTCGACCTCGACGCAGATGGCGATGGTATAGCTGACATTGTAGAATCAGGCGGTACAGACGCAAATGGGGACGGACGTGTCGATGCATCAGCCGATGCTGACGGCGATGGACTTGCTGACACCTATGATCCTTTACATGAAGGTCCACTTGCAACACCTGGTAATGAACCAACTGCAGGAACAAGCCTGCTTGCTGGTGCAGACACTGACGGCGATGGCATAGTTGATCGATTGGATCGAGATTCAGATAACGATGGCATAACCGATGCCGCAGAAGCTGGAGTTGCAGATGTAAATGGTGACGGAATTGCCGATGATGTTACAGACACTGACGGCGATGGATTAAGCGATCTTTTTGATGCTACTCACGACGGACCTCTCTACTCTACCAACACTGCACCTACTGCCGGCACCGCAGTCGTGACTACTGGTGCTGATAGCGGAGATGGTACGCCAACTAGCATGTGTAGCGCATGTGATGCCGATGGAGATTCTTTCGCAAACTGGCTGGATAGAGATGCCGATAATGATGGCATTACTGACCTTATTGAACAAGGCGGAAATGATATCACTGGTGATGGTAGAGTCGATGATGCCACCGACACTGATGGTGACGGAATTGCTGACATCTACGACCCAAGTCATGACGGAACACTAGCTTCTGAAACGAGCGCACCAACAGCAGGAACACCGCTATACACAACAGGGCCAGATACAAACTCGGATGGACTTGCAGACAGCCCATGCGCAGCATGTGATGCTGATGGCGATGGCATTGCAAATGCATACGACCTTGATGCTGACAACGACGGTATTGCAGATATTATCGAAGCTTATGGTACAGATACCGACGGCGATGGACGAGTTGATGTAGCTACCGACCTTGATGCTGACGGAATCGCAGACATTCTAGATGCCGATGATGACACGACCCCAACAGCCAACGATGGTAATGGCGCACTCGTAACTGTTGACGGCTCTGGTAACACTAACGATACGATGACAGGTCAGCTAGCTGACTTTGACGGTGATGGGTTTCCAAACTGGTTAGATCGAGATACTGATAATGATGGTATTTCTGACCTCGCTGAAGCTGGTGGGAATGCGTCCATGCTCATGGATGCTGACGACGATGGTCGTCTAGATATGCCAGCAAACTGGGATGAAGATGGAGATGGCCTAGCCGATGTTTATGACTCGAACGTAAATGACGGTCCCGGTGCTGGTGGTTCAACAAATGGCACTGCGCTAATAACGAGTAAGGTAGACGCCAATAACGATGGAATGGCTGTCGGTGAAGGCCTTGTTGGTTTCAATATCAATCAAGACGGAGATGCTCAACCTAACTACCGTGATTTAGATTCCGACAACGATGGCATTACTGATGTTGTAGAACAGAATGCAGGGTCTACCAGCAATGATCTCGACGGAGGCGATCTAAATGGACAAATGACTGCGGGTGCTTCTGACTTCGTGGTTAATAATCAGAGTACTCCACTCGACAGTGATGGTGATGGGGTCTACGACTACCTCGATATTGATGCTGACAATGACGGTATTCCTGACAACCTAGAAGCTGTTTGTTCTGGTTGCCCAACAGCAGGTGGTTTTAGCGGAAGCGATACCAATCTCAATGGCGTCGACGATGCCTTCGAAAACCTCACATCTACAAATGCCACAGGAGGAAACAACATTGGGACAAACCCAGAAGAACAATCGACTGCTTCCGATACTGACACCATTGTGGATTATTTGGACATTGATACTGACGGAGACCTAGCCTTCGATTGGTCTGAAGGTTTTGACGTAGACGGAGATGGAATGGCCGCAGACGATCTCTTAGGGTTCGCCGACACCTATCGTACAGCTAACTCAGGGACAACCAACTACCCAGATACCGATACTGACAATGACGGTATCCCTGACTGGATGGACAACCTCATTGGAGATGGATATACAGAAAACCAGCGTCCGCCATTCCTCGACCCGAACTCTGCTTACTGGGTAGATGCTAATAATAATGGTCTTGCTGATCTTGTAGATGGTTCTGCAACAGGCGGTACAGGAACCGTACTTCCAGATATAGATAATGCAAATGATCGGGACTGGAGAGATAACCTAACGGCTGCTCCACTTCCCGTAACACTAATCGACTTTTCAGCGAGTGTCGATGGTTGCGATATTCTAGTAACCTGGACATCAACTCAAGAACGAGATTTCTCTCACTATATAGTGGAAACTTCACGTACAGGAAATGACTTTGCAGCTTTCGCCAAAACTTATCCTAAGGCGATTGAAACAGCAGCTATCAACGACTATGACCTATCGTTGGGAGCTCAACAGGGCGAAGTTTATATCCGCTTGAAAATGGTAGATAATGATGGAACAACAACTACAAGTGACATCATTTTGGCAACAACATCTTGCGGAAACGATATATCGGTTTACCCTAACCCTGTAAAGAGAGGTAATCCAGTTTTCGTCGAAATGGAAGTAGAGGCAACCCTTACTTTAATTGATGCTACAGGAAGAACGATTGAAACCTATAATACCGTAGCTGGCGAACGCACGGTAATTTCAACCGCAAACCTTGCCAAAGGAGTTTATACCTTGTACGGCAGATCATTTGAAGCCAAGCGTATAGTAGTCGACTAAACGAAGCAGTCACCTATCCGTATAATATAAAAAGCCTCTTCGAAATATTTCGAAGAGGCTTTTTATATTTAGAAAGAGTACTAATTAAAATCTGGGCATTACCCAATTATTAGTTTTCTTTTTCAACTCCTCGTAGCTCGCTTCCAGTACATCAAGCTTTTCACCATAAGCTGCAAGCTCAGATTGAATCAATTTGAGGTTTGTGACAGATGTACCCGTCGGACCATAACTCGGACTTGCACCACGGCGAGTCTCACCAAGGCGTGAGCCTATTGTCGGGTTGACCTTTTCACCAATTTGCCTGCGACTTTGCTCACCATTTAGACTCAGCTTAAGCGCATCAATCTCTGCTTCCAAAGCTGACAACATCTTTAAGGCCGATGCCACATCCGCATGTTCTGATCTGGTGATTGCTTTTCTCGCTTTAGCAACTTCATCTTGTAGCTCACTGAATCGTTTCCCGTTTGTACGATAGTCAATACGTGCCTGTTCATAGCTTTTGGCGTAAGCTATACGATCGGCATCAGACTTGCCTTTAAGCGTGTTTTGGCGCAAGCGCTTAACTTCAAAACTCATAGGCCCCGCAAGCTGACGAATCTCTCCGTTCTCAACTATGCTCATGGAAATCTGATAAGTTCCAGGTTCGGCCCATCGACCACTTGGACCTTTCCCGTCATCCTTACGCTTTAAGCTGTTATCAGTAAGCGGCATCATAGATCCGTGACGCAAGTCCCATGCAAGACGATGAACACCTTTCTTCACTGGAGCATTGATCCGACGAACTACCTCACCATCCGCCGTAGTGATCGTAAACCATAGCTTATCTGCAACTTCAAGACGCTCTTTCTCTAAGGCATCGTAGCCAGGAAAAGGCACGGGGCTTCCTGCCTTGATGAGCTTCTTTTCCTTTTCTTTTCGTTGAGCTTTGAGTGATTTGAATCCTTCTTTCACGTAATAAGTAAATACCGCCCCAAACTCAGGATTGGGCGCAGCGTAATGGCCAGAGCCAATAGATCCTTTACCACCATTGGTGAGGATACTACGTGGAACATAGAAGTCCGCATCGCGCATCGGAAGCAATGCAGCTTCTTGCTCAACGAGGGTTTTGTCGAGCTTGCGAAGAGGAGAATAATCGTCTAACACAAATATTGAACGCCCAAAACTTGCTGCTACAAGATCATGCTCGCGGCGTTGGATTTTTAGATCACGAATTGAAATTGGGGGCAATCCACCTTTGAGTTGCACCCACTCTCCTCCTCCATCAATACTAAAGTAGACACCGAATTCTGTACCTAAGAAAAGTAAATTCTTATTGACGTGATCTTGTACGATTCGCCATACGAGGGTCGTCTCTGGGAGGCCTTTGCTAATTGAACGCCAAGTCGTACCCCCATCTGTGGTTTTGTACAAGAACGGGCGGTAGTCGCCTTCCTTATGGTTGTCCATACAGACATAGGCCGTATTGGCATCGTGCAGGTCGCCATAAATGTCATTCACAAAGGCGCGCGCAGGCACACCAGCAATCGAACCGACCTCTTTCTTCGACCAGTTTGCCCCACCATCACTTGTCGTCCAAATGAGTCCATCGTCGGTGCCGACATAAAGACGATTTTCATCGACGGCACTTTCACCAATCGAAGTGATCGTATTGAAATTAGACATCGCGTAGACGTCCCATGGATTGTCATAGCTCCGCTTGCGCCCCATGATTGGAAGGTCGAGGCGATTTTCATCTCTGGTCAAATCTTTTGAAAGCGCAGTCCAATTGTCGCCACGGTCATTAGATCTCCAGATGCGCTGCGAAGCAAAATACAAACGTTTGGGGTCGTGCTGACTTACATAAATAGGTGCATCCCAATTGTAGCGTTCGTACGGTTCGCCTGCGGCAGGTTGTGGTCGGATGTTGACACGTTCGCCCGTTACCTTATCAATTCGATTGAGGTAACCTTGCTGGCTTTGAGCGTAGAAAATATTTGGATTACCCGGCTCTGTTGCTGGTTGATGTCCATCACCTCCGTTGACGATTTGCCAATCTCCATTTTGGATACCCGTAGTATTATCCGTTCGTGAAGGCCCACCCTGCGTAGAGTTATCTTGAGTGCCTCCGTAGATATTATAAAACGGCTCAGCATCATCAACAGCAATCTTATAAAATTGAGAGATTGCCATGTTATTAAAATGACGGAAGGTTTTTCCTAAGTCATAACTTTCATATAAGCCACCATCAGTAGCGACCATAAGATAATCTGGATCATCGGCCTTAAATGCCATCGCATGATTGTCTACGTGTTTACCTGGAGCTTCAGCACTTTCCCAAGTTTTACCTCCATCATTTGAGACTTTGAGGTAATTATTTGAGAAGTAAATCCGATCAAATGCATGTGGTGATGCATAGAGTTCTTGGTAATAATGTGGGCCTGTTCCACCAGCAATGATGTCACTCATTTTCTTCCATGACCCACCTTGATTTTCAGTACGCCACACGCCACCCTTCTTTAGTTCAAGCTCGATAGCAGCGTAAACCACGTCTGGATTTTGAGGAGACATGGCGAGGCCGATTTTACCCATCGTTCCTCCTGGCAAACCTGTTTTAAGTTTTGTCCAAGTCAATCCTCCGTCTTCACTCTTGTGAATGGCAGATCCTGGTCCACCGCCCATGTAAGCGGCTACTGTACGGTGACGATCCCAAGTAGCGGCATAGAGACGATCTGGATTACGCGGATCCATAAGCAGATCCGTTGCGCCTGTCCATTCATTGTCACCGAGCGTCTGCTTCCAAGTCTTACCACCATCGGTAGTCTTGAAGACGCCACGCTCTCCACCTTTGCTCCAAAGTGGTCCTTGCGCAGCGACCCAAACCACATCACTGTTGCTTGGGTGCACAATTATTTTAGAGATGTGCTCCGAGCGCTTTAGGCCAAGGTTTTTCCAAGAACTTCCGCTGTCTTCGGAAAGGTAAACACCGTCGCCCCAAGCGAAGTGACGGCCTCCTGAATTTTCACCAGTTCCTACCCAGACACGACTAGCGTTGTTCGGATCGATGGTGATGCAACCGGTTGAATAGACCTTCTGCTTATCAAAAATGGGTGTGAAGGTGATGCCTGCATTTTCTGTTTTCCAGACTCCTCCACTGCCTACAGCCACATACCATTCTGAGTCATCTTCTGGGTTTATGGCCACATCTGCAATACGTCCTGTATAGAAAGCAGGGCCTACTGCTCGAAACTTCATCCCACTAAAAGTGGCTGCGCTCCAAGGCTTTGATTTTTTGTCTTCTTCTTTTCCTTCTTCAGCTTGCGCTAAAACAGGTGTTGTGATTGCGAGGGATAGTAATCCCAAGAGGAGGTAGTTTAATGCTGATTTCATCGTGGCGTTAATATAATAGGTTCTTGCCCCGACTGTATGTCTTTCTAATAAGGCCCACTCAAGAACTACAGCTCAGCATAGAGCAGCCAATCTTAACCCTAGCCCACTCTGGACGCTTGGCAAACCATTTTTGCATGTGTGGTTGCTCCTCATAAGGCTTTTGCGAAAGCTGATAGAGTTCTTCTATGAGTGCATAATCTCCCTTGTCTGCAGCTTCTATTGCGAGCTGTGCCATGTAGTTACGCAAGACATATTTTGGATTGACTGCGTTCATATTTGCTTGTCGTTCTGCATCTGTGCGACTCTCCTTGCGCAGTCGTAGGAGGTAGTGAGCAAACCATGACTTCCATTGATCGATCGTCTCAACCTTTAATTCGTCCGGAGAATATAAAGCCTCTTGTATTAGGTCAAATGCTTCTTGTTCAGTTTGAGTTTTCTTGACTGAAGACAGCCTACGGAAAAAGATCGTCATGTCCGTTTCGACAAGTTGGAGCACACCTTTCAGATCTGCAACGAGCTCAATGTCACGAGGTTCTACACCAGTGAGCCCAAGCTTGTTTAGGTGCATTTCATGTTCTTGAATAGCATATTGATTCCTGAACCACTCAAGTGCTTCTACGAAAGGTTGCTCTTCTTCAATTAAGATGTAGAGTGCATTGGCAAGTTTGTGCAGGTTCCAAAAAACCATGTCAGCTTGACTTCCATATCGATAGCGCCGATGTTGGCTGTCGGTGGTATTGGGCGTCCAATTGGGATCGTAGCCTTCTAGCCAACCGTAAGGACCGTAATCAATCGTATCGCCAAGGATCGACATGTTATCAGTATTCATAACACCATGCACAAACCCTACGCGCTGCCAATGAATCACCATGGTAAGTGAACGCTCACACACGGCCTTGAAAAAATCTGCGTAGCCTTTCTTTGTACCTGCCTCAATCGTTGGGTAATGATGGCGAATAGTATAGTCTGCTAACTTTCGTAGAGTCTCTTTATCGCGATTCGCCGCATGGATTTCAAAACTACCAAAGCGAAGAAAACTCTTGGCAACTCGACAGACGACGGCGCCCTTTTCATAGGCAGGATTGCCGTCGTACATCACGTCACGCAGCACTTCATCGCCGGTCAACATGAGACTTAGTGAGCGACTCGTTGGAACGCCCAGGTGATACATCGCCTCACTACATAGGTGCTCTCGAATAGACGAGCGAAGCACCGCTAGGCCATCGGCAGATCGTGAATACGGTGTTTCACCTGAGCCTTTCAGTTGCAGAGCCCAGCGCTCCCCCGCATGAGATACTTCCGCCAAGTTGATCGCTCGCCCGTCACCTAATTGACCTGCCCAATGACCGAACTGATGTCCGCCGTAGCACATCGCATACGGCTTGCTGTTGGACAATAGCTCCTTTCCAGAAAACACGTTTAGAAACGTTTCGCTTTCCAAGTCTTCTTCAGTTAATCCTACTAGTTCGGCTGTTTTGGCGGAAGCATGAAGCAAAGAAGGCTGACTTGGCACACGCGGCGTGACGTACGAAAAGCAAGCGCCCTTCACCTGCCGACGCTCATTGGTCAGAAGGGAGTCTGCGGGTAATTCTTTGGTGAAACAGTCGGCTTGTTTTAGCGGAAGCTTCGGCATGTGATTTAAACGCACAAGAAGTCAAGGAGTTATCATCCCTTTGTCTAGATTGATAAAACATAGGATGTGAATCTTCATACCCCTTTCAAAGATTAATAGCCGTACCTCCAACATAACCGCACCTATGTACCTTTAGCCCCCTATGAAGCAATCGTTTTACCTCCCTGTACTTTTTGTCTTCTTCTCTCTTGGAAACGCTTGTAATTTAGAAACTAGCCCAGAACCAGTTGAAGTCGTCAGTGCTATAGATGAGAAAATCGAAAAAGTAGAGGCCGCTCCTGCTCAACAAGATGCTCTCACAGCGCAGCAACTCAAAGATATAGAGACCATTCATGCAACGTTTACAGAGGTCTACGCGATCTCATTGAATGAGACGACTAAGAATTTTAGGAACAACCAAGATTCTGGTCGAGAAATTGAAATCTGGATGAAGATGGTTGAGACCTACGAAGCGCTCACAAAGGACGGCCAATTCCCCAAACTAGAACAACGACAAGAAGTATTTAGTGTAATCTTAGCTAGTACAATGATGCCTCTTGGAACGATAAAAGATAAAGTAGAATTTAAAGAATTGCCAGAATCAAAAGTCGATGAAATTTACTCGCAATTCATGAGTAAATTTTCTCCTAAATAAAACGGCTTTAATTTTAAAGTAAAGCAATACAAGCAAAAAGCCCTCAAGGAATTTTGCGATAAAGCAAATTCCTTGAGGGCTTACTAAGCGTTAATTTCTCGAAACGCTAACTATCGCTTTATAAAAGTCGATGTACCAACTCCGTCTGCTGTTGTTACACGTAGAATGTAAGTTCCTTGTGATAGACTTGTAGTTGAAATCGTATTGTTAGATAGTGCGTCATTATTGAGAACGCGCTGACCATTGACGTTAAATACCTCAACCGTTTGAACGTCAGCACTTGATTGAATCGTCAAGCTTGTAGATACAGGGTTAGGAAAGAATGAAACTCCCAAATCGCTCAAATCAGTTGTATTGCTTGACCCAGCAATCTGGATGTCATCAAACAACAGGGTAAAGTCTGCAGATCCATCACCGCTAGTACCTAGATCGTAGATGAGTGTAATGGCATTATACGTTCCGTTAATTGATCCAGCGAAATCAAACGTTAGGGTTTCCCACTCATTGGCTACAGTTGTATTTACGTTAATCTCAATTGGAGAAGAACCATTTTCAAGTTTAACTAGCACTGGTGCTCCTACACGGTTAGAGTATGTCTTCATAGTGATAGCTGTTGCACTACCGAAGTCAACAGGATCTCCGAGTTGGAGTGTACTTCCACCAAAAACGTCGCCAGCAAACTTGACCATCTGTCCAACTTTACCACTAGTGTTAATCCCTGCAGAAACTGGATTGTCAATTACAGTTGCAACACCTCCAGCGAAGTCACCGAATGCATAGGTAAGGTCGCTTGACTCGAAGTCTACTGGAAGGCCAACAACTGGGCCAGAGATAGTCGAGTATTCGATGTCATCAAATAGCATAGTAAAGTCTGCGCTACCGTCTCCAACAACACCATTGTCGTAGATGATAGTGATACCTGTGTATGCTGCATCAGTACGCCCGGTGAAGTTGAATTCAACTTCATGCCACTCATTGGCAACTGTTGTTCTGGCAACTTCTTCGGTAGGAACAGCGCCCTCTAGCTTAAAGGTAATAGGCGCGTCAACGCGATTTGCAAACACCTTCATTGTGATTCCATTATTGGTACCAAAGTCAGTTGGAATTCCAAGAGCAAGTGTACTTCCACCGAAAGGCTCGCCAGCAAACTTGACCATTTGGCCAACGTTAGCACTTGTGTTAATTCCTCCAGCAGCTGGATTCGCAACAACAGAACCAACACCACCAGCAAAATCAGCGAACGAGTATACGAGTGACGTTGACTCAAAATCGACAGGGATACTGACTCCCATAGCTGTAGCAGTAGTCAACTCGATATCGTCGAAGTACATGGTAAAATCAGCTGAACCATCACCAACCTCACCTAGTCGATAAATGAGTGTGATTGCAGTGAAATCTAAATCCGTAAGACCTGCAGCTGAAAACGTGAGTGTTTCCCATTGATTAGCCACAGTTGTTTCAGCAAATATCTCTGCTGGTGTAGCTCCTTCTAACTTAAATAATACTCGTTGACCAACCGCATTTGACCACACTTTCATGGTGAATGCATTGTTTGTTCCGAAGTCAATTGCACCATCAAGTGCGAGCGTACTTCCACCAAAATCTTGGCCAGCGTTCTTGACCATTGAACCTACCATCGCACTGGTGTTGATACCAGACATATCAGGGTTGGCTATTACACTACCAACGCCACCTTCAAAGTCAGCGAAAGTATAGGTAACTGTAGTCGATTCGAAATCGATCGGCAAGGTTGGGCCTTGCGCGTTTGCAGCTGTCGCCAAAACAAATAGCGCAACTAAGAATGAGTAAATTGTTTTCATCAGAAAAGGGGTTGATTGAAATTAATTAAGTGCCAATGCACTTTTTTGTTTTACGATTTTTGATATACCCTCACGTAATCAACTTCCATCTGCTGAGGAAATTGAGTTGACGCATCGGGTGACCCTGGCAGGTTACCACCAACGGCCATATTTAAGATCATGTGAAAATCCTGATCAAAAGGCCATGTTGTAGGTAGGACAGTACTACGGGTATTGGGGACACCGTAAAACTCACCATCCAATAAAAATTGAATACAGTTCTCAGTCCAAATGACAGAGTACGTATGAAATTCATCTGTAAATCTTCCTGCAGGAAGAATAGTATCTACGCTTGTGAATCTCCAGAAATCATGGCCGTAGTGAATCGTTCCAAAAACTTTGCTCGGCTCACTTCCAATATTCTCCATGATATCGATCTCACCACTTTTAGGCCACTGACCATAGATGGTATCGGTATGCAGCAACCAGATTGCGGGCCAGATTCCTCGACCTACAGGAAGCCTCGCTCTGATGTCCATACGGCCATAGGTCCAGTCGCCTTTGTTTTTGGTGACAAGGCGCCCTGAAGTATAGGAATACTCGTTTAAATATGCTGGAAACTCTTTGATTGCTTGTATGACTAATTTGCCATCGTTAAGGAAAACATTCTCTGGTCGGTCGGTATAATATTCGAGTTCATTATTACCCCAGCCACAAAGATTTTCTCCAAGATCACAGCCGTCGCCAATGTCGTAGGACCACTTTGACTCATCAAGCGATGTCCCTTCAAACTCGTCACTCCACACGAGACTATAACCATCTAACTCAGCAGAAGTAGGACAAGATTCAACGACATCTGATTTGTCGCACGAAGCGAACCCCAAGAGTAAAACAACGGCTAGTAAACTAGTACTTAGCCTCCAAGATCGCGCACTAGGTTTTGGCGAAAGCCCCAATATTACATACAGCTGAGAGCTGCTATTTTTTAGAAAAGACACACTCATCATGCTAGTTTACGTAAAATGGGATGTTTGCAACGGCAGCATTCTCATGCTGGTCGTAAGCGTAAATGAACAATCGATAAGGTCCTGATTTTTTTGGCGCAGAAAACGTAAAGGTTCCTTTGGTCGTCGTTTCTTCAAAAGGAATATCCAGAGATGTAGGCCGATCTTCTGCATCACCACCACTTTTGATATCAGTACTCTCTGGAAGTATTTCAAGACGATATTTAAGCGGTTCATTTTCTGGCTCTACAACGGCAAGTTCAATACTAGACTTTTGTCGTCGATTAACTTTAATACTTTCCGTTGACTTCTTCCCATTCAGAGTAAAGGACTCCAGCTTAGGACTTTTATTAATGGGCCACTTACCGCTCCACGAATGCTCAAGAACATCTACCACCTCTGTTTCTGAACCATCTTCGAGGAAGATGCCATACCAAGTAGGAGTTGTCTCCTGTTTTTGCCCCCAGAGAAACACATAAGAACCGATGCACATTTGCTCGTCCTCTGCAATCCCTTGGTCGTAACGTTTTTTATACCAAAAGGCTTTCTCTGTGCTGCTCTGCTCTATAGGTACACCCCATGAAGTTTTTTGAACTTCCCAGTGTCCGTTAGGTCCCCACTCTGTGATCATGTAAGGCTTGTTCCATCCAAATGCACGCACTTGTTTGTCAATTCCAATTAACCCGCCATACGTATTGATCCCAAGAATATCAATGTGGGGAGCACGTTCTTGAATAAGCTGCACTTCAG
This sequence comes from uncultured Saprospiraceae bacterium, assembly GCA_937924035.1. Classification (GTDB taxonomy): domain Bacteria; phylum Bacteroidota; class Bacteroidia; order Chitinophagales; family Saprospiraceae; genus CALDTK01. The sequence goes on from CALDTK010000338.1 coordinate 20,360, forward strand.
CCACATCCAACCCAGCAGTCACGGTCATAGTTGGATGATTCGGATCCTCTTCATGGATCATTTTTGCAATATCATTTATTGCATTCCATACACTAAAGTCATTGTAGAACAGGTCATTCTCGTTACCAATCCCCCACATCAATAGCGCCGGGTGGTCTTTGAAGGTCTTAACCACCTCAGTGAATTGTTCTAGTTGAGCTTGCACGCTTTTGCTGTCCTCGTAGTCAAAGCCTTGTCGTTCTTGCCCGACCCAGAGTCCGAAGAGAACAGTCATATCCAGCTCATGAGCACGATCTAACACCTTAGCAGCATCTGCGGCACTCCAGGTTCTCACAGAATTTGCGCCATATGCTTTCGCGCGATCCATGTGTACCGTGCCGCCAACTCCTTTCACATAGTATGGCTTGCCTCCGCGAAGCACTTCCCAACCTTGTTCTGTTTGCTTTAATTCGACACGAATTACTCCATCTTCTGTCTGGGCGACCAACGTGTGAATCGACAAAAAACAAACGAAAAGCGTGGCAAACGAAATTATGTTTTTCAAAACCAGAATTTAGTTGTAAAAATTTGCTTAGTGTTAAAAGTACACTAAATTAGCAGTCTGGATGAAATTTATGCTTTAATTACTACGAGTTAAACCAATTTTGACACTGAATAGTTGCAAACTTGGACCTAGCTAGCGTATTTCACTTAACATAAGCATCGCTCTCAACATTGGTTTAACGACATCTCTAATTAGTGCCTACAGTATGGTCATAGAATTACGAATTGGAGAAATCCCACATAAATCAAATTGGCTTGTAGGGCTTGTCTTCATGCTAGCCTTTACTGCAGTAAATGTGGCGAACGGCCAGTCTGTGAATGCTTCAGAGGTTAGTCTTCCGTCACACATGTATGCTGCCACCCACCTACCCGTGGCTTATATGCAAGACAAGTGGAGTGAGCTTTACAACAGGACGGACAGCACTGCACACTCCTCGACACTCGGTTCAACCACACTGAATCGGTTCTTAAAGCTTCGTAAAAAAGACCAGCCAATCACCGTCTTTGGCTACTTCCGCATGTTTGGATACGGCAGAAACATGACAACGCCCTACCCTAATCTTGCTCCTTTTGAAAAGGCCTATGGTATAGGTGACGGTTATCGAGAACCCACCATGTCGCTCAATTTGATTGCGAGACCTAACGGTAAATCGAGCTTTGGAACTGAGTTGTTTTTCCTAAACCCATACCTCGGAACTGGTCCAGAGGACAATGTCTTTCAAACCAACTTAGGGCTTAATTTCTATGGAAACTTCCGCAGTGAAATTGGAAGTTTTGGGGTTCGCGCAGGAGGAATACACTGGTACAACCTTAGTCCATTCACGATAGGTGTCTATCAAGTATTGGATCGTTTTAGCATTTTCGACCGCACACCATGGGAAGGTGTTACCAATACAAGCAAGTACGACAACTACTATTCCTCAGGATCTATCAACGTTGGTGATCAACGTTGGAATTTCCAACCTTTTCAAGGCATAATCCTGAATGGCGGAAAGCTACCTGGCAATTTGAACTTCGATCTGTTTTGGGGTAAGACTCAACCCAACGGCGGACTTCCAAATGCGGTACTCGATCCTTTTGAGACGATCAACAATCCAACCGAAGCAGGAAACGTACCAACCTACCAAGGATTTGCAGGAGATGCCCGTGTGCTTCCGAGCTATGTTCTAGGAGGTAAACTTGGAACCACCTTCGGAAAGAAAAAAAATACAATTAACTACAATCTAATTGATAGCCGCACAGCACTAGACAGTCTTAATATTCTCGACAATTGGAGAAGATATCAAGTACACTCAATTTCTTTGGATAGCAAAGTCAAAGGACTATTGCTTACCGGAGAATTTGCCATGGGGAGTTTCGAGGCCCCAACGTATGAGAAGAAATGGGGAGAGGCGCTTATGCTGAGGCTTAAAGTGCCAGAAAAGCTTAGCATTATACCAATAGACCTGCAAGTCTACCAAATCAGTAAAGACTTCTATAACGAGAATGGTGAAATTGCAACCAATGGCAATCGCGACATACAAGCGCAGTTTGCAACCACTGCGATCGCTGGTCAAAATTCAATTGGAGGACAAATCACCCAGGTAAATCAACTCGCTCACAACCGCAGGGGCTTTAACCTCAATACTGGAGTTACACTTAACAACTTCAAGTT
>CALDTK010000339.1 GCA_937924035.1 uncultured Saprospiraceae bacterium
CTTCGACGAGTTCACTCTGATTACTTACAACATTCCACCAGAAGACAGGGCAAAACTGCTGGAAGCTTATAAAAACAAGAGTCTCCCGGAAACCTTGCAAACTTATAAAAGAAACGACTTTCTTTTTACTCTACACGACCACAAAAAACATTGTCTTATAGTTGCGAACGACCACTTTGGATCGAATGAGATTTTATTCAAAGTAACTAAAAACGCAACCATAGTCACCGACTCTTTATCTGAACTCAAAAAACTATATCCAGACATTTCGATAGACTTGGATCGCGTCAACGAATATTTTGCATTCGGCTCAATCCAGCCACCCCAAAGTATTTTTAAAGAAGTCTTTGCAGTACCTTCAGCTCACCTGCTAACAATAGACTGCAAAACCAAGAAGTACGATCTGCAAGAATACTGGAATCCGGCCAGCACTCTTGCTGATAAATATGAATCGTACGATGAGGGTTTGAGGGAAATACGGACAAAGATTGCTGCGAGTGCAGAGCAAGAAATTCCTTTCAGGGAAACATACGGTTCTTCTTTGTCTGGTGGAGTGGACTCGGGAGGACTTTTGTCGGCGCTACACGATGCAACCGGTGTCGCAGGCACAGCAATCACCATCGGACCATACGGTGAAGATTCGGGAGACCTTCCCAGCGCTCGCAAAACTGCGGCTCACGTTGGCGCAGATCATATCGAACTATATCCAACGGCTGACAGTCTTAAACATCTGCCACGCTACATGAAGCACCTAAACCAGCCAATGGACGGTCAAGCAATTTTAACTAACGGACTGACGTTTGACGCAGCTCGTGAGAAAGGAATAACCAGAATGTTGTTCGGGTTTGGTACCGACAACATGTTGGGTTGTCAAAAATACAGTCGTCTAGCTGTCATGTTACAAAAAATCTCCTGGCTTCCAATGTCAATTCAAAAACTTGGCTTGTCTGTGGTTTTGAAGATGCGGGGTAACATTTCTAAAGACCAGAAAGAAGTTATTCTAGCTTCCACAAACACCGAGCGCTTCCTGCGAATAAAATCTATTCACTTTTGGGCGAACCAGCCGTTTCTTAAGCATCCAAGCGACCCTTACAAAACAATCGAAACCAAAAAACTTAATGAGATCTTTTCTCGCTCAGATCTTGGGCCAGTTGATAAATACATATTCGCCGACTGGAGTCACATTCATATCTACAACCGTCATGGAATGGTCAGTAGGCTAGCGCGCCCCCAAGGTATTAGTGTCTACAATCCAGCGTATACGCCGCTAGTCAGCGGAGCTTTGTTGCGAGCAACTGACCATATGCGAATGCGCAATGACTGGGACAAGGAAATATTTCGAGAAGCTGTCCGACCTGTTTCGCCCGAGCACCTGTACACAAATAAACGAAAGTCTTGTATCTTGGAAATGAAAAAATGGTTTGCCGATGAAAAGACTCGATTTGACGCTAAAAAGATTCTAGAAGACTCCGAATTCATTAACGAAGTTTGTGACATCGATGAGTTTTTTGCCGCCTACGACACACTCCCTACTCCCGAGATTTTTATCTTGCGCTTGTTGGCTCTAGCTCATTGGCACAAGGAGCATTTTCATACAAAAAATTAATATGTCATTAAAAACTAAACTAAAACAATCAGTGCCACCAGCGTGGCGATTCCGACTGCTTGAATTAAAGAAACGCCTAACTCTCTCATCATTCAAAACTAACACGTATTCTGGGGACGGTGAGGATGTTCTTTTACTCAAATTGTTTAAAGAAAAACCTGAAGGGTTTTATGTTGACGTTGGATGTTTCCATCCTAAAATGATTTCGAACACTTGCCTACTGCACGCTCGTGGCTGGAGAGGCGTTAACATTGACCCAAACGGGCAGGTAATAAAATTGTTTAACCAGTACCGTCCTAAGGACACAAATCTCGAGCTGGGCATCGCCAAAAAAGCAGACACAAAAACCTACTACAACTTCACCCACCCTGGTGTAAACACGTTCGATCAAGTTCATGCCGAAGAAAAAAGTAACAAAAACTGGAACGAACTGATAAGTACCAGCAAAATTCAATGCCAGCCACTAGCAGCCGTCCTGCAAAAGTATTCTGAGGGCAAGAAAATTGATATTCTTGATGTCGACGTTGAAGGACTGGACCTTGAAGTTTTAGAGTCAAATGACTGGAAGCTTTTTCGTCCAAGTGTCGTTTTAGTTGAAGATCGCATGTTTCGCGAAGAACTAACAGAGAGTGCAATATATCATTTTTTGCAAGAACGTGGGTATGTTTTCCATGCTTACAACAACATCACACTAATAATGGTCGCAGAGGAGTTTTTAGATTAGTTGATATAAGTCTTAACTAACTTGGTCACCAGACGAGAAAGGCTGTGCTCAGCTCGAACATAATTAACTAAGTCGGTAGTGTTAGGTAAAGCAGCGAGAGTATCTTTTAGCGCGATAACAAAATCGTCTAGGCCGGCTACCTGCAGCCTGCCGAGTGGTAGTGACTGCGTACCCGGAGCCATTGACACTACTGGCAGCCCGCAGGCCATGGCTTCCAAAACAGCCTTGTCTAAACTTCCGTTCTGAGCAGTCGTAACGAAGACTTTTGCTTTTTGTAGCACACTCGGCAACTTAGATTGCGGGACTCTTCCGCGCCAAAAAACTCGATCTGTCAGACCACGGTCAGAGACTAGTTGCTTTAATTCTAGTTCGTGTTGTTGTTCAACTTCTGTAACTGGTGCGCCGACTACACACAGCGTAACAGTCTTGTCTTCAAATAGATTCAGTGCTTCTACCAGCTGGCCAATGTTTTTACTCGGGGTAATACGCCCAACTGTAATCAAGTCGTAAGTTTTTTTCGTACTCGGTGTTTGTTTGAAATGATTTGTGTCGATGCCGTGACCTGTCACAAGCAAATTTTTACGCTTTAGTCTGAAACTTTCTGGCGAACCTGTGAAAATTCTATACACCAAGTAAGAAGCGATTTTCAAACTGACAGGTGTACTTCCGTGCATATACCACAAACCCACGCGCTTGCGCAAAAACCGCCACGGCAGCCAACCCAGCAATACGTAAACTTGATTCATGTGCACAAACACCCCGTCATAGTGTCTGCGACGTTGCCAAATAAGTTTATAAAATTGCCATACATATTTAAAACGACTAACACCGGCCTCCTTTCCAAGAGAATGAACGGTGACATTCGCGGGCAAATCATGTCTTCCGATCTCTAAACAAATTACCTCGACAGAATCACACTGCGCTGCAAATTCTTCTATCCAACGGTGGAAGAAACCTAGTATCGGATGATCTAGATCAACAACTTGTGTAACTATTAAAAGCTTCATAATAAATCTATTCTACCGCACGATTATCAATAGTCAGCCATTCTGTAAATACTGGTTCTACGTACTGAGCACCAGTCGCGTTCAGGTGATTGCTGTCAGTGTATAAAACTACCCCGTCGCGAATAAAGTCACACGCGTTAGCGTCACACAACATATCGGTAGGATCGATGATTGTAACGCGCCCAGCCTCTGCTTCTTTTTGCCAAACTGAATTCACAAACGTTTGCAACTCATCGTGCTGGGCACGTGGCAAACTGTACGGTGGAAGAGTGTTGGTTCGAGCCGCTTCGTAAAACGCTTCGCGTGGATCAAAGTATTCATGATGCGGAACTTGTAATAAAACCGTTACATTTACTCCGGCATCTGACAAAATATCTAAGGTTTTGGAGACGTTTGCCTCAAATCTTTTTTCAGCTTCGTCTGCGCTGCTTGATAAAGCGCCACGATAGTTAGTCCAACGGCTGACCAACAGCACGTCAGTAACAATTTCTTCTTTCATATGATCCAGCGCCAAATTGTACACAGTCGCGCAACGCGAAT
>CALDTK010000340.1 GCA_937924035.1 uncultured Saprospiraceae bacterium
GATATGCTCAAGCATTACGCTACCCAAGTGCATAACCTGGTAGATAGCGGACTCCAAGTAGCCATCGTCATTGGAGGTGGTAACATATACCGAGGTCTACAAGCCAAAGCAAGTGGGATAGAGCGAACACAAGGTGATTACATGGGTATGCTTGCTACGGTAATCAACGGCATGGCACTCCAGTCTGCCCTCGAAGCGGCTGGCATGAAAACCCGTCTTATTTCTGCGATTAAAATGGATGCTATTGCTGAGCCGTATATCCGCCGCAAAGCAGTTCGCCACTTGGAGAAAGGACGCGTAGTTATTTTCTCTGCTGGTACAGGTAGTCCATTCTTTACGACCGACAGTGCAGCTGCACTTCGAGCAATTGAGCTTAACGCCGATGTAATCCTTAAAGGAACACGCGTGGACGGTATTTATAGCGCCGATCCGCTTCTTGACAAAACCGCTAAGCGATTCGAAAAGCTCAGCTTTGATCAGGTCATCTCGCTCGGCCTCAATGTGATGGACATGACGGCCTTTACGCTTTGCAAAGAGAATGACTTGCCGATCATTGTGTTTGACATCAACCACCCAGAGAACCTTCAGCGTATTATTGAAGGGGAAGCTGTAGGGACATTGGTGGAAGGATAGTATTGGCCAGAGGCCAATACTATCCTTCCGGGTTCTATCGATCTGGAGATCAACAGAACTCAAATAAAAGAGGCCTGAGCGTAGCTCAGGCCTTTTTCATTTACTATTCTTCTTGTTGCAAATACCCAATCCACATCGGCGTACGGTGCGGAAACCGAGCCGACCACATGTCACGAACATTGGAAACGAGCGTATTACGTAACTCCTCGATGTTCTCGCCAGTCTTGGCGCTGATCATCACATTGGGTGCATCGTAACGTAAGGCCAAGCGTTCTTTTAGATCGACCTCAATCTCTTTACGCGTAGCCTTATCGAGATAGTCGTCAAAGTTGCGCATACGGAACAAATCCACCTTATTGAACACCATCAACTGTGGCTTGTCTGAGACGCCCAGATCTGCTAGTATCTGATTGACATTATCAATCTGCTCCTCATATTGAGGGTGACTTAAATCGACCACATGTAGCATATAGTCGCTCTCTCGCACCTCATCGAGTGTGCTCTTAAAGCTCTCGACCAAGTGCGTCGGTAGCTTGCGAATAAACCCAACTGTGTCGCTGAGCAAGAACGGTGTTGCCTCTACGACGACTTTCCGAACTGTCGTGTCGAGCGTCGCAAAAAGCTTGTTCTCTGCGAAGACGTCAGACTTACTCAGCATGTTCATCAACGTGCTCTTGCCCACGTTGGTGTACCCCACTAACGCGACACGAATGGTATCTCCGCGATTCTTACGACGCGTTTCATTCTGTTGATCAATCTTGGCAAGTTTGGCTTGCAATTTTGAAATAACATCACGTACAATACGGCGATCTGTCTCAATTTCCTTCTCACCAGGACCACGCATTCCAATACCACCTCGCTGGCGCTCCAAGTGCGTCCAAAGACCACGAAGTCGTGGTAAGAGGTACTGCATCTGCGCCAGCTCTACTTGTGTACGTGCTTGCGCAGACTGTGCTCGACTAGCGAAAATATCGAGGATTAGACTAGTACGATCTACAATCTTGACTTTGAGTTCCTCTTCGAGAATACCTGTCTGTTTTCCCGAAAGGTCATCATCAAAAATCACAAGGTTGACTTCTTCGTGCTTTTCGAGATAATCAGCAATTTCTTGCAGCTTACCCTTTCCGACAAAGGTCCGCGTATCAGGATGCGGAAGTCGTTGAACAAATCGTTCTAAGGTCTCCGCCCCAGCAGTTAGGGCAAGAAACTCTAGTTCGTCCAGGTGCTCTTCTACGGTCTCCTTCCGGATCTGACCATGAACGACCCCAACAAGAATAGCATACTCTGTTTCTACTTTGAGTCCAGAGTTTTGGGATTGGGATACGTTCCAGTCAGCCATATAGCATTGTATTGATTAGTGCACCGTTGAAAACACCCGATAGGCTCAACTGTTCGCAGACAAAGCTAACGCTTGAGCCAAGCTGCAGGGTTTTGAGTTTGTCGCGCCTTCCAAACTTCAAAATGAAGTTCGCTTGTATTGGTGATTGCGTTAGTTGCTACAGCACCTATCACATCAGCAGTTCCTACACGAGCACCGGCTTTTACACGAACATCTACCACGTTGGAATACACACTATAATAGTCGCCGTGCTGCAAAATAACCATGTAGTTGTATCCGGGTACCGCCTGTAATCCAACTACCTCCCCTTCAAAAATAGCCTTCACCGTCGAGCCTGGGTCGGTTCGAATATCTACTCCATTATTGCGCACTTTGACGCTCTTCAATGTGGGGTGCGCACGTTCACCATAGGGCTTACTGATAAAACCTCCGTCGACAGGCCAGGGTAATCGGCCACGGTTTTTATTGAAATCGCGCGAAAGTGAAACGCTATAATTCTCACTCGTGACCACTGGAGTGTTGGGCTTGGCTGGTTCAGGAATTGTTATTGGTTTACTCTCGGTCTCTCGTTTTTGCTCTTCTAGCAAAGCTTTTGATGCCTGTCGTTGGCGCTCCACGCGTTCCTTTTCGCTTGCAGCATTACTCTTACTAATTACGTCTCCAATCGCTCTGTCGAGCTGATTTTTGTCCCTTGTCTGTTCTTTGAGTTCCCTACGTAATCGTTCTTCATCATTGGCTAAAGACTTGAGGATTTCGTTTTTGTCTTCGAGAGATTCTTCTAGAATTTTCTGTTGCGTGAGTTCGGCTCCGAGCAACTTTTCTTTATCCGCTCGTATGTCATCCAACTTGTCCACCTTGTTCTGCAAGGCTTCTCTTGTCATTTGGATGAGCTCTAACTGACGGCGACGGTTCTCGTCATACTGACGTAGGTATCGTGTTCTAGCAAGTGCTTCTGAAAAATTCTCCGAACTAATTAAAAAAGCTAAGCGGTCATTTAAGAAGCCTTGTCGCAACGCTGCTCTTGCCATACGCCCGTATTCTGCTCCGAGGGTATCGACATCGGCCTGCATACTTGAAAGTACCCGTGTAGTGCGACCGACACTGGAATCTGCATGAGCAATTTGTAACCTGAGCAGCACGATTAACTCTTCTCGTTGAACAATTTGTCGCTGAAGTACTACAAGTCGATCTAAAGCTGCTTCTCTGCTTTTACTTGAATTCTCCAATAAGCGGCTGGTCTCGTTGATTTCTCTAGTGAGACGAGCTCGTTGCGCCTCTAGATCCTTCTGCGATTGTGCTTCCGCGACACCTACACCACAGAGAAGTACTAAACCGAGAAATACAGCCCTAAAGCTGCATCGGCTTATAACTCGCTGGAATAGAAATTGGGAATTTGAGTGCTTCATGTGAAGTGAGCGAAGTCAGCGTAAAAACGACTCGGGTTGTATCGCCTGGTGTATCGCTAAAACTCAAAGATCGAAAGTATGGAAAGACTTTTCCGTCTGCTTGTGTTTTAAAGTCGCCAAAAAGTACTTCACCAAATTTCTCGTCTTCCTGGTATTGCCAACGCACGGGGACAGTAGGCGTGGTTCCAAGCGTTAATTCAGCATTGGCGAGATCGTCTGTGACCAATTTATATTGGCCTGGCAAACGTTCTACTTCAGCATTGAGCCAATCGCCAATAGGCTGGCCACCGAATGCTGCCATCAAATTTGCTAGCGAAATATCAATTGGAAGCAGCTTCGCCTCTTCAGGTAAATCATTAATCGAGGCTTGTAATACTTCGCGTTCCAGGCGATTGAGCACGATCGCACTATCCTTGGTAACGAGGCCGCGTCCTCCTTCAAAACCAAACTTGCGCAATGAAAACCAGAAGGCTTCGTCTTTTTGTGTGCGAATGGTAGCACTCAGTTTGATACTACCTAAACCGCCACCTTGGATGCGCATATCGCCCTTCATTTCGGCGACTTCAGGTTCATAGAGTGATTTCTCAATTTCAGCGAGCAAACGATCAACAGAACGTTTTGGCGGAAGCTTACTTGCATCACCGGTCGCACCTCGTTTACAAGCGAGGACTGAACTACAGAGCAAAAGACAGAGAAGGATGCGCATTAGAAGGTAAACGTAAGACTTGAAGCTTGGAGTCTAGCTAATTAATTACTTCACATAAATCCCCTTGGCCAGCTTCTCGGCTAGCTTATGCGATCCTCCGCCCATAGCTTTTGCTCTTTCCCAGAACGTTTTGGCGGAAGCTTCATCTCCTTTTAAAAAAGCGATATCACCGTTAACCTCTTGAGCGATTGCCCATTGGTTGGCGCCATATTGCTTGGCTGATTCCATGCTTTTCTCTGCACGCCCAACATCTGCTGAAAGAACTTGTGCAAGCGCTTCTATCGTAATCACATACGGATGTTGAGGAGCTTCAGCAGCAGCTTGCGCCAAAACTTTCTTAGCCATCACCATATCATCTTTACGTAGCAAAATCTCGGCTTTAAGTGCAAGGCCAGGCCCGTATTTCGGGCGGATTTTTATAGCCGTATTCACAGAATTCAAGGCGGCATCAAAACGCGCCTCGCGTAGCTGGACCTGAGCTAATGCTTCGTTGATGTCGAACAACAAAACTTGATCTTTGAGCGCCATCATGGTGCCTTGCATCAATGTGTTCTCTGCCACTGTCAATTCTCCAGACCTTGCCAAAGCACGGCCATTATAATAGTATAAACGAGCTTGATTGGGGAAAAGGGTAAGAGCATTCTCAGACTCTTCGAGAAGCTGATCATACTCGCCTGACTCGGCAAGTGCCAAAAGTAATTGTTCCCAAACGAGATAGACACCAGGATCAAGTTTGAGTGTCTTTCGATACGCTTCAATAGCCTCTGGCGTACGCTGAGCAAAGAACAAAAGATCGCCATAAATAGCATAGCTCTTAGGTTCGCCAGGATGCACCTCCGTCAACGTTTCGGCAAGACCTATAGTGCGATTCGCGAGGACTGTATCGTTGCGGTTAGCGACTTCCTGCACGATGGGCATCAACTGCATGATCTTGCTGTCAATATCTAAAGATCTGTCTTTAAAAATTGGCGCAAGTCGATCAATAAATTGATCTTCTTCACTCGTTAGTTTACTTTGACCAGCAAGACCAAGAGCGGCACGTTTGTCCTCTGGAAAGCGCTGAGCCATCGATGTCCAGATCTGTCTGGCAGAAGCCTCATCACCTGTCCGTCTATAAAATTGAGCAAGCTCCTGGTAATACTGAGGGTTGTCAGGATAAGCAGCCATGAGCTCTTCGAGCGAGCGAATAGCCGCCTTAGGATCATTCATGCTGACCGCAAGCGTAAACCGTTGCTGTCCTATGTAAGGTGTCAATCGACCGCCACTACTTAAGTATTGCTCAATGATTCGCAAGCCTTCACGGGCCTTCCCTCCACGCGAAAGCAACTGCGTCTGTTCCAATAAAAATTCCTCTCGCCGAGGATTCTGTTTAAACAGCTCGCCATAGATGTCAGAAGACATCAAATAGTTATCGTTCTCTGCTAGCATATCTGCTAAGGCCTGAGCGATGTAGGCGTTAGATGCATCATGGCGAAATGCCTGCTGCATCAATTTGAGTGCCTTATCACTGTCAATGGCGTTGTACAAGCGAGCGGCAGAATATGCTGCTGCGCTGTTGGTTGGATCCTCCTCAAGCAATGCTTCGTAAAGCTTAATTGCTCCTTCGGCATCACCTTTAACGGCCAAACCACTCGCCTCAATCAGCGAGGCTTCTACCTCAACAATTTCTTCTGGAACCTGAGTAGGGTCGTTTTGCGCGTGCAAGAACGATGTCGAAAGGCCAAGAAAAAAAACAAGGAGGTACTTGGTCATTAGGCGATGTTAGAATAGTCACCGATAGATACGTCGGCTGCATTGCCTGTGTATGTAGCGTTACTACCAATCATAGAATCGGAGAGTGTTGCATCGGTGACCTTAGAATCATGCTGGATGATTGTGTTCTTGACCACGCTGCCTTCGATCGAGCTGTTTGCACCAAGACTTACATGCGGACCTACGACCGAGTTAGAAATACGAGCACCTGGTCCGATGTAGCAAGGTGGTAGAACAACGCTATTTTCGATCGTTGCAGTATCGTCAACGAGTTTTTCAGTTTCGGCTTTCAGTTCGAGTATGCGCTGGTGTGTATGCACAACAGCCCCTTTGTTACCACAATCGAGCCACTCCTCCACCGTACCTGGACGGAACTTTACGCCTTTTGATTTAAGCGCCTCAAGGCCATTGGTGAGTTGATATTCACCTTTTTCTTTGATGTCGTTGTCTATCAAATATTGAAGCTCACGTTTTAGTCCTCCACCGTCATTGACGAAATAGATTCCTACAATTGCGAGGTCAGAAACGAATGTTGTAGGCTTCTCGACGAAGTCTGTGATCACACCGTCATCATCCAGCTTAAGCACACCAAATGCACTTGGATCTTCAACGCGTTGCGCCCAGATGATACCATCGGTATTGATGTCGAACTTGAAGTCAGCTTTGAAGAGCGTATCTGCAAAGGCTATCATCGTCGGTCCCTCAAGTACCTCTTGTGCGCAAAGGATTGCATGTGCAGTACCAAGCGGTTGATCTTGTGTAAAGACGTGTCCCTTAGCACCAAGACCTTCAGCAATCTTCATCAGCTGCTTTGGTACATCTGGTCCAAAATCACCAATAACGAAGGCAATGTTGTCGACCTTTTCGCTTAGAGAGGCGGTAAGGTCTTCGGCCAATCGCTGAACGATAGGCTTTCCTCCAACAGGAACTAAAGGTTTAGGAACAGTAAGCGTGTGGGGACGTAGACGTGAGCCTCGACCGGCCATTGGGATGATTAAATTCATGTGCTAGTGCGACGTAGTTTAGGGTGGCAAGATACACGTGTACGTGCTGCCTCCTAATTAACGTCAATTACACCCTTCAAGGTTCAAGTCAATACTCCTGAAACCTCCTTAATTGCTTTCCAGCCTCCTCGCACGTCTTTGAAGTTGTGAAAACCTCGTGCTTTTAGTATCGAACTGGCAATCATACTGCGATATCCACTCTGACAGTGGACGTAGAAAGTTTCTTCTTTGGGAAGATCTTTTAGATACGCGTTTAGCTCACTTAGAGGCATGTGTTTTGCCGTTTTTAAGTGACCTTTTTCCCATTCCGAAGGCTTGCGAAGGTCGACTATTGTTGCGGTCCCGTGCGAAGCACGAGGATTCTCGCCTTGCAGCAGGACTTCCGCTAAAACATCAGAAACCTGATCTGCGTCTATAATTCCAACTGAATCTGACTCTTTGCCGCTTTTTTCCCATGCTTCAAAGCCTCCTGCTAAGTAGCCTAGGGTTTGGTCGAAGCCTACCCGAGCAAGTCGTGTAATTACTTCTTCTTCGCGGCCTGGCTCGACAACGAGTACCATAGGCTGATGCACGTCTTTGACCAAGGCTCCCACCCATGGAGCAAACCCACCATCGATTCCGATGAAAATTGAACGTGGGATGTGTGCTTTAGCAAATTCTTCACGTCCACGTACATCAAGCACGAGCGCTCCAGTTTCGTTGACGATTTGTTCAAGTTCGTTTGGAGAAAGTGCTCTTGTACCTCGGTTTAAAACTGCATCAATATCCTCGTATCCTTCTCGATTGAGCTTAACATTGGCTGGGAAGTAAGACGGTGGAGCCAAAAGTCCATCAGTCACTTCAGCAATAAACTCTTCTCGTGTCATGTTTTGCCGCAAGGCGTAGTTGGCTGACTTTTGCCCTCCAATTGTTCCTACTGTTTCTGAGCTCATGTTTTTGCCACAAGCAGATCCTGCACCGTGCGCGGGATAAACCAAGACATCGTCGTCAAGAGTCATAATCTTTGTGCGCAGACTCGTGTACAGATGGCCAGCAAGATCTTCGATAGTAAGCGAGCCAACTTTCTGCGCCAAATCTGGGCGACCTACATCACCAAGAAACAAGGTGTCTCCACTGAAAATGGCGTGATCCTTCCCTTGCTCATCACGCAAGAGATAGGTGGTGCTTTCCATGGTATGCCCTGGTGTATGCAAGGCAACGATGGTAATGTTACCGACTTTGAATTCTTGACCGTCGGTAGCGATGATTGCATCAAAGGCTGGATTAGCCAAAGGGCCATACACAATTGGGGCTCCGGTGGCCCTACTTAGTGTAACATGCCCGCTGACAAAATCAGCATGGAAGTGTGTTTCAAACACGTATTTGATCTCTACACCATCGGCCTTTGCACGATCTAGGTATGGCTGTACCTCGCGTAAAGGGTCGATGATTACAGCTTCCTTCCCACTACGAATGTAGTATGCTCCTTGAGCAAGGCAGCCTGTATAAATCTGTTCAATGTTCATCATAGAAACGGTAGTTCTCAAAGCGTCGAATCGAACGCTGTTTACTTAAATAAAAGTACAACAAGTGTAGGCTTATTGTTCTTCGGATAACGGCTGCTCTCGCTTGCCCTCCAAGGCAATTTTGCGCTGCATTTCAGAAGGTTCGCACACCCCATCTAAGTAATCGAGTACTTCCGATGATCGTACGAACATGTAATCACTTCCAACAAGGTTTGCGATTTCACCACTGAGAATCACTTCCCGAACAGGACCCATCGCTCCACTAAAAATCACTCGATAGCCCTCGCGTTGAAGTTCAGCTATGAGACGCGTCAACATAAAGTGCCCTGTGGAATCAATGTAAGTTATCGCCTCGCAGTTGAAAACTACGGTTTTCAATGCTGGACCTCTAGCTATTATTCGTTCGAGTAACTCTTCCTTAAAAAAACCTGCATTCCCGAAGAATATAGGTGCATCAAACCTGAACAGGAGAAGGTCAGGCCGAATTTCAATATCATCCGCAAAGCGTGTAATATTCCTGAAATAATCTGTCCCCCGAACACGCCCAAGCTCCGCAATGTGTGGCGTAGAGTCCCGATAAACCGTGTAGGCCAACGATGCAAAGACCCCTACTAGAATCCCAGCCACCATGCTAAAAGTCAAGGTGACCAAAAACGTAATGAGCAATAAGAATGCTTCTCGTCGATTTCCATTCCACAGCGAAACGGCATAGCGTACGTTGACAAGTTTAAATACTGCCGCGAAGATGATCGCACCTAAAACTGCATTGGGCAAATAATAAAATAGAGGCGTGAGGTAGAGCAAGGTGATTGCTATGATCACAGCACTAATCAGTGCCGCAACACCTGTTTTGGCGCCAGCATCATCATTGATCGCAGAACGCGAAAAACTAGCTGTCGACACATAGCTACCGAAAAGAGAACCTGTGATATTTGACATACCAAGGGCAATGAGCTCTTGATTAGCATCTAGCTCGTAATCTGTATGGTTTTCTTGAATGCCACGAGCGATAGAGATGGACTCCATGTAACCAATAAGTGCAAGTGTAATCGCCAGAGGTAACAATGGGCGGAGTAACCCTGTATCGATTCCAGGAACTGCAAAATCTGGAAGTCCACCGGGAACTGCTCCGACAATCGGCAATCCGAGTTCACTCCAGCCAGTAAGCGAGGTGATAAATGTCCCCATCGCCACGACCACCAATGCAGAAGGAATACCCTTTCCATATTTCCGAATGAGTGTAATCAGGATAAGTGTTGCCACACCAATAATAATGGCATATAGGTTCGCTTCGGGTATCGCCTTAATTGTCCGCCAAGTGATTTCATGAAGACGTGCTGTATTGGAAATTTTCACTCCCAATACATGCTTCACCTGACTGAGGCCGATAATGATTGCTGCCGCTGAAGTAAAACCACTCACAACAGGCCGAGAAAGGAAATTCACCAAAAACCCTAAGCGCAGACCGCCCATGACGAGCTGCAGTATCCCAACTAACAAAGCCATGAAAATCGCAGCAACGATGTACTGCCCTTGATCAACAAGCGCCAGTGATCCAAGCGCTGAGGCAACGAGCAGTGAATCCATGGCTACAGGACCTACACCCAACTGTCGCGATGTGCCAAAGATGGCGTACACAATTTGTGGTGCGAGGCCTGCATAAAGACCGTACACAGGAGGCAAACCTGCAATCATTGCATAGGCCATTCCTTGAGGAATAAGCATAACCCCAGTCGTCAGTCCAGCAACGATATCACCTTTCAACCAACTCCTTTTGTAGTTGGGCAGCCAATCCAAAATAGGAAAGAGTCGTTTACGTCGCTTCATGGGGTGCTGTAAAGGTACGCTTAGGTTTACTCCTTCAATTCAATCATGTTGCGGTGCAAGGAGAGAACTCCTTTATGCTCTAGTGCTTTGAGCATCCGCGATACAACTACCCGGGAAGTATGCAGTTCATCCGCCAATTGCTGGTGGGTGATTTCAATCTGCTTATTATGCGATTTAATCAGCTCTGCATTGCGCGAACGCAGGCCTGCTTTCTCTTTGAGCATAGCAAGAATCCGATCTTCTAAGTTGTGAAATGCGACCGCATCAACAGCACTTAGTAACTCATCGAACCTTTCTCTATACGACCTAAAAACAAAGGTGCGCCATTCTGGATACTTCGTAATCCAAGCATCCACATGTTCAAGCGGAATGAGGAGTAGATCTGTGTCAAGCTCTGCTACCGCCCGGATGCTGCTTCGCTGCTGAGCTAAACAACAAGAAAGTGTAGCTGCACAGGTTTCTCCAGACTCTAAATAGTAGAGCAACAGTTCTCGCTCTTCTTCATCGGTTCGCATTACGCGCACAGCCCCAGATCGGACAACAGGCAAGCTGCGGATGTAATCTCCCGTATCGAGGATAACATCACCAGCAGAAAAGCTTCTGCGAATCGCTACGGCTTCGATAGCTTTTTGAAGCTCGGCCGAGAAACTCAGTTCTGCATTTTCCATACGGTATCAACGCGTGAAATCTAGTGGGGTTATTGCGCAGCTTGAGCTGCATTGACGCTCGTCCAGCCTCCTCCATTGATACATTCAACACCTGCTTGCTGAAGCATGCCGAGCGCTTGTCCAGCCCGTGCTCCACTTCGGCAACAGATGACGACTGGTTTCTTGAATGCCTTTACTTCGTTGACACGACGACCTAGCTCCTGAAGAGGAATATTTTTAGATCCTGCGACGTGCCCTCCTGAAAACTCACCTGGTGTTCGAACATCAAGAACCACCGCTCCTTCAGCCAGCATTTTCTGAACTTCTGGATTGGGGCCTCCGCCGAATATCTTTGAGAAAAATCCCATTAGCTTTTTGGTTTTGTGCTGATACCTAACACGGCATAGAGCGGACAGAAATTCACGAGCCCAGTAAGCAGCAATACAATCGCTGCGATACCAAGAACCATGGCTAAGGTACCTGTGATGATACCTGTATAGTAAAGAACCGCTACAACTATTGCGAAAAGTAGGCGAACGATACGGTCTAATGAATGAAGATTAGCTTTCATGCTTTTTGTCTTGAGTGAATTGCGAAGCTATTGAGCGTAAAGGAGGTGGTTCGCAACTTTGGTTACAGAGGCCATCATGACCTGAGAACCAGTGGTTCGCAGGACATTCTTACCAGCATCTCAAATCCCATATCTCACATCCCATGACCCTCTAAAACCGACTCTCATACCCAATGTGAATCTTAGCGCGCCCCCACTCTATTGGGGCACCTTTACGACGACCAAAGGCATTGGTCAAGCTCAAACCACCACCTTTGGTTGCCAAGCGCAAGCCTGCTCCAAAGCCAGTTGGGTTATCAAACTTGCTACCGGTGCGATACGGATCACGCAGCGCGCCTTGATCACCAAACACAAAGAAGTAGCTACCAGCCCCGATGAGTAGTCGAGCCTCTGCTGTAAGCACGCCGTAGTGCTGTGCATCTATGGTTTGTTCATCAAACCCCCTTAGCAAGCGGTTGCCGCCAATTCGATACAGCTCGTTGCGCAAGGGCGTTTGCGTTCCTGCCAAAATGGCTCCGCGCACTTGCGTTACAAAGGTGCCTCGTTTGCCCAGTGGGGTGAAATAAGACACATCCAACGCA
>CALDTK010000341.1 GCA_937924035.1 uncultured Saprospiraceae bacterium
ACTATCAATTTTCACAGAGTAACCATCTCTACTTTCAATGTACCCAATCCGATTAGAACCTGTAGCGATCTCTCCATCAAATGACTGTACAGAACATACTATCTGTCCTTCAGCAGATTGCCAGCTTAAAAATGTGAAAAATATAAAAATAACTAACCTCATAGCGCCAAATTTAAGGCTCCACTGTAACTTAAAAAGACAAATATCTCAACACAGCTTACGGACTATATTTTCATCCCTGAACGGCAGACTCATGACAGATGAAATCTATTTCACACAACCGACAAACAGCTATACTAGTAAGCCAAACCAAACGATCACCTCCAACTTTACTACCTTCCCTCAATGATCAGCCCCGCTAATAACGTCCTCCTCTTACTCCTCTCTTTTTTTAGTCTCTCACTCCTAGCCCAATCTCCTGGCTACTACCGCCAACCAACAATACATGACCAGACGGTGGTATTTTCCAGCGAAGGAGACCTATGGGTTGCGCCTCTCAACGGCGGAGAAGCACGGCGACTTACCTCTCATGAAGGAGAAGAGGCCTGGCCAGTACTCTCACCCGACGGGAAAACAGTCGCCTTCTCCGCAGAGTACCAAGGAAGTTCAGACACGTATATCATGCCTGTGCTTGGAGGCACACCACAACGCGTAAGTTATATCGGTGCACGCCCCGTTACATGGACACCTGATGGAGAAATCGTAGCCCGTACCCGCAGCCGATCCGGATTACCACAATGGAGACTCGTTAAGATTAGAACAACAGATCAACGCATCGAAGAGGTGGAACTAGCAGAAGCAGCAGAGGCTGCCTTTACCACAAATGGTGCAATGGTCTTCGCGAGACTTCCACGCCAAAGCAGTAACTCGCGTTGGTATAAAGGAGGTACCGCACCCAAACTGTGGAGCTTTAAAACTGGTGATGCAGAAGCAACTCCTCTAACGACAGACTACCCCGGTAGTTCACGCCAACCAACTGCACTTGCAAATGGTCGCGTCTACTTTCTTTCCGATCGACAAGACGCCATGAACATCTGGTCGATGAAGCCCAACGGTACCGACCTTAAGCGACATACGGAATACATCGATTTTGACATTCAGGAATTGAGTGGGCATGGGCAGACCTTGGTATATCGCATGGGAGCAGACCTCTATCGACTAAACACGTCAACTGGCAATCCCGAACGCATCGATATTATTACACGATCCGATAGTGAGCAGTCACTCATTGACTATGAAACTAAGCCTCTAAATAGACTCAGTTCGGCTGCAATCTCTTATAAAGGAGATGCCGTAGCACTTGTTTCTCGCGGCGAACTTTTCGTTGCGCCAAAGCGCTCTGGTCGCATGGTACATCTCGATGCAAATTCCGGAGTTCGCTATCGCAACGCCATCTTCGGCCCAGACAGCAGTGTAGTTTACGCACTCAGCGATGCAAGCGGAGAAATAGAATGGTGGCGTGTTCCTATCGACGGTACCGCTCCTGCGACCAAGGTTACCGAAGGGCCTGCGATGTTGCGTATTGGAGGATTGGTATCACCCAACGGCAAGCTTTTAGCGCATATCGATTACGAAGACACTGCTTGGTTAGTAGACCTGAGAACTGGTAAGTCAACCAAAATTGAAGATCGCTCCAACGCCTCAATGGCTTGGTCTCCCGACAGTCGCTACCTCGTGTATTCACGTTACACCAACGGTACGCGCTCTGTGCTTTTTGCCTACGATACGAAGACGAGCACATCAACGCAGATCACTTCCGACGCCTTCAACGATTCTAGACCTGCCTTCTCCGAAAAAGGAGATTGGCTATTTTTCGTTTCGAGTCGTCATTGGAATTCTGACGTTCGTTCACCATGGGGAGAGCGAGCGCCACAACCTCACTATGGAAAGACAGAAGGCTTCTTTGCCCTACCCTTACGGGAAAACAAACGCTATCCTTTCACACCAGACAATGAGCTTTTAGCAAATGCCCCAAAGGACACCAGTAACGTAACCGACCCCATACGGTTTGATCTTTTAGATCAGCTGCGCGAGTTGCCGATCGAAGCAAATGATTATGGTGATTTCCTTGTCGGGAAAACCCGCATTTACTACGTTCAAGAAAACGAACTTTTCGCACTTGACATGAAGCCTGATGCTGAAGCAGTGAGCATTACGAAAAACGTTCGTGACGCGAAATTATCTGGTGATCTGTCGAGTCTAATCGTTCGTAAAAATCAAAAAGGTGGGAACGGCATTTATATCCTTAGTGCCGATGCAGGCAAGGATGCGGACTTAGAAAAAGCTGGAGTCAAACTCGACGGTTGGCGCTTCGCTATAAACAAGCGAGCTGAGTGGAATCAGATGTACAACGACATGTGGCGACTACACCGCGACTACTTCTGGGATCCGAACATGCATGGTCTTGATTGGACGGCAATGCGCGATAAATACGCACCAATGCTCGAGCGTGTTGGTTCGCGAAACGAGCTCAGCGACCTTCAAGGGCAACTTGTCTCTGAACTATCCCTACTTCACTCTAGCGCAGGAGGAGGAGATGTGCGTAGGCCAGATCCGAATATCCAAGTTGCTCAGCTTGGGGCTGTGTTTATAAAAGAAGCAGGTGGATTTCGTGTTGCAAAACGATTTAATGGTCATCCAGATTTACCAGAAACATGGTCGCCGCTCCAACACCCAGATGTACGAATAGAAGAAGGAGATTTAATCTTAGCAGTAAACGGTCGCCGTGTAAATGATGTGCCACAGCTTGAATCACTCCTAGTAGATCAAATAGATAAACACATCCTTCTAGAAGTTCGAAATGCTGCCGGCGTCGAACGTTCTGTTTTGGCGAAAGCTATCTCTCCTGGCCAAGCATATCGGCTGCGCTACGAAGATTGGGAACGCGAACGACTTGCTAAAGTAGATACCCTTAGTGATGGCGAGTTGGGGTACCTGCATATTCAAACAATGGGTACACGCGACATCGGTCGTTTCACACGAGACTTCTATTCGCAACTAGGAAAGAAAGGAATGATTATCGATGTACGTCACAACTTTGGAGGAAATATTGATTCTTGGATTTTATCTCAATTAATGCGTCGGGCGTGGTCGTATTTTACCCCAAGAAATGGAACGACATCATTCCCTAATATGCAGGAGTCTTTTAACGGTCCACTCGTCGTACTTACCGACCATTGGACAGCTTCAGACGGTGAAGCATTTGCCGATGGATTCACCCGCTTAAACCTTGGGCACACCATCGGTACACGTACCTGGGGAGGCGAAGTTTGGCTTTCGAGCAGTAATCGTCAAGTAGATGGTGGAATTGCCAGAGCATCAGAGCTGGGTGTCTATGGGCTAGACGGCAAATGGCTTATAGAAGGCTGGGGATTTGTCCCTGCGCAAGAAGTCGACAATCCGCCACACGCCAGCTATATGGGGCAAGATGCTCAACTTGAAGCAGCCGTAAAATACCTGCAAGCTGAACTGAAGAAGAACCCTATCGTTAAGCCTACACCTCCAGCATATCCCGTTGTTAAACCGGGCGTTGGTTTCCCCACACCGTATGCGGGGTGGAAGGAGTAAGCGAATCAGCTAGATGTTTCGCGACTCAGATCGTGGGGACTACAGGGCCCTCACCTCTTCTGTCTCAATCATCGACAACTGCTCCAATGCTAATCGCTCTAACATCCGAGGCAAACTATCTAAGGGGGTACCAACAGGTGCTTTGTAATTCACATAATTTTGAAATACTATTCCTTCTTCTTTACGTGAATGATATGCTTCTCTAAAACGAACACCGCCTTTACCTGTTTGATAATTATACGCGAGATAATCGATGCGGCCCGTAGCTAAATTGATCCAGTATCGATACTGATCTTCATGGTCTACTCCTCCGCCCTCTTGATCGAAGGTGACATGGAGTGTCTCGTATTTAAAGTCTTTGATGAGGACCTCACCACCGTATTCAATATTTACGGAAGCATCCGTAAGCTTGTGCGGTAGCGTTGCAAAATAGATGACTGAATTGATACTTTCACTGATTCCTCTTCGCAACTTATCGGTCAAGTCTACAGGCTTACCATCTACCGTTCGAACCAATTCCCCGTTGTCTAAGACATCCTTTATTTTGACACCTTCCTTTTCTTGGACGCGCTCATAGCGGTAAGAGGCGCCATCGTTTTTAAATGCGTAAGTCTTATCCCTGAACACGAATTGATAATGCGCGGATTCGTATCGATCTCCACCGTGTGCTTGAAGTGCTTTCGCCAAAAGAGCTGTTGCCTCTGGAGAGAATGTTTTGGCTGGAGCTTGCTCAACTTGCTCGTTTTCTCCTTTCGTAGTCTGGGGTTTTTCCGAGCTACAGGCGAAGGTGAATATTCCGAGTAAGATTAGGGTGACTAATGATTTCATGTTGTTTTGAATTGAGTTGCCAACCAGTGCGCACTTGCTACTGCCCCTTCCATATAACCCGGATGGCTTGCTGCAGTTTCAGAACCGCCGAGGTAAAGCTTTTTGCCCCAGTAGCTCTGGCGGTATATTGGATGACCGTTGTTTTGATGCGGAACCATACCTTGCGTAGAAGCATGAAAAGTAAAAGGCTCCTTTCGCCAAACCAATTCATTGTAGTCAAGCATGTCGGCCGCTTGAGGACCGTAATATTTTTGAAGCTGTGCGCTCACGAGTTGCTTTCGTTTTTCACGTGAAAGGTCGGCGAGGGCTCCATTCATGAAGCCCATGAGTGCATAGCTGTCGTTCTCTACTGGCGCATGATCGTAGAATTCCGTGAGCGGACCTGCGTTACTGAAGATCGTACCACTTGTATTCGGCTTTCGCCAAAACGGGTCCCGATACGCCACACTTACCTTGATCGATTCGCCCATCCAAGTATGGGTTTTGGCGCAAGCAGAAAGAAGCTCTTTAGGAAGACTTGGCGAACAGTTAATCGTCTGAGCAAACAAATTTGGAGGTAGGGTCGAGACCACTTGTTTTGCCGAAAGGTGAGCCTTTTCTCCGGCCAGCACCACTTCTATATGCGCTCCTTTATCTTCTATAGAACGTACTTGCACGCCCAACTGAATCCAATGCACTGGCAACTGTGCAGCTAAGGAATTGATGAGTCTACTCGTACCACCTTGAATGCGGTGGCTTGGCTCAGGATTGGGTGGAAGTTGGATCAATTGAGCGGGAGCACTACTGCTTTGTTCGTAGATGGCGTCCGGGCCCATAACCTGCTCAAACAGTTCGAGGTTTAGTTCCTGCAGTAGCGCTTGGAGCTGAATGTGTGGTCGGTGCAACCAAGTAGCTCCCATTTCTTGAGGAGGCAATTCCGT
>CALDTK010000342.1 GCA_937924035.1 uncultured Saprospiraceae bacterium
TCGTATGGTAGCACAAACAGGAAAAGGTAGCCGTGTCCTCATCGAAGGAAAACTGGTAACTGATTCTTACGAAAAGAAAGACGGTACGAAAGTGAATACTGTAGAAATTGTAGTAGGCAACTTCCAGAAAATTGAGCGAGCTGAAAAAGCTTCAACCACTCCAAGTGAAAAGTTGGAAGAAGCTCCTATGTTCTAAACGATCGAAGAAAATGACTCATTTGAAGACTTGAGAATCGAAACAAGTGAAGTCACCTTGAAGCCGCCCATCTGCCTTTGCAGAGGGCGGCTTTTTAATTTTATCCTTCGGCCCCGTGCAAAGCACGAGGGTCCTCGCAATCTTGCGGGACTTTCGCCAAAACACTGCACCTTTGTTTCGTGATCTCCGACCGGCTTTCTTATCGACGTCTCGCCTTCAACGATGCAGACTTTTTAATTGAATTGCTCAATTCAAAAGGATGGTTGGACAATATTGGTGATCGAGGTGTACGAACGGTTGTACAAGCTGAAGCGTACTTACGCGATCGGATCTATCCAACGTGCGATAAACCATGGAGCGGACCATACCTCATGCAAATCAAGGAAACAGGTGAGCCCATTGGGACGATCGGAATCTACGCTCGACCAGGATTAGATATACCAGACTTAGGCTTTGCCCTACTGCCTCCACATTTTAGAAAAGGCTATGCAACAGAAGCTGCAAACTGGGCTATCGAACTAGCTAAAAAGTATAAAGTACCAGGCTTGAGCGCCATTGCACTCCCTACCAATGTGGCAAGTGTAAACCTGCTCCAAAATTTAGGCTTCGAACCAAAGCGCATGGTAACGCTTCCAAACGATGACGCCGAATTGCAATACTTTGAAAGAGCACTATAGCTTCCCCATCCTCGAGCCATACCAGCTGAAAAATTCCCCATCGACAAGCCGAACATTGGCTGAAGGACAAATGGCTTTTAGCTCTTTGATATGTTGCTCTTTAAACGGGAAAGGCTCGGACGAGAGCAAAATGTGATCAGGATCGATTTGCTTGATTTGATCTTCTGTAAGACTGGGGTATCGCTCTTGATCGGCACATGCATTCGTATAGCCAATGGCCTGCATCACATCATGGATGTAGGTGTCACCGCCAACGCTCATGTAAGGGTCTTTCCAGATGAAGTAGAGGGCAGTGCCGCGTTTGGCTTCTGCGTGCTTCATCAACGAATTCGTGTTTGCGGCATTGATTTCCTGTGCGGTGTTTGGAACACGGAACAGGTCTCCAAGTAAAGTATTCATTTCCGCTCCACTTTTCAAATCGACCACATCGCTCACCCATACAGGACAGGTATCTCGTAGAGCCTCGACTTGCTCTTTTACATTCTCCTCTTTACTCGCAATAATGAGGTCTGGCGATAGCGCTTCGACTGCTAGTCGCTTCACATTTTTAGTCCCACCGATGATAGCGGTATCTTCTTTCAAGTCCTTAGGATGAACACAGAATTTGGTACAACCCACCAAGTTTTGGCGTAAGCCTAAATCAACGAGAAACTCAGTGATACTTGGCACGAGTGAGACGATTCTTTTCGGCCCCCGCGGCCCGTGGGTCGATAGACTTTCGGCAAAACGATGTAGTTGCCCCATCTGGTCAGTGCTCTCAATCATCGCTTGGGAGTTTGCCCATCAAACGAAGTGCCGCGAGTTTTTTCTCACTTACGTTTTCATGCTTGTACGGACAATGCTTACATGCATTGCCACAACAATAACCCCGTTTTTTGTGAAACGTCTCGGTCATTACCATAAGCCCTCGATCATTGAAGTAGTAATCTTCAGAGGTAGGTTGAGAAGGCTTAGGTGTAGACAAAGCTTGAATTTGTTTTCGCTGAGACCTTTTAACAAGGAATGCACCTCTACAGTTTAGCGATTCGGTTCGACGTGCATTAGCGCGTCATGTACTTGATGAAAGGTCATAGGTTTTACAGCGCTGCAGCTACGTTGCTTTCGCCAAGTTAGATGTAGTCCTTGTAGGTTGATATTAGCGGTCTTAATTCTCACGTCTCACGTCTCACGTCTCACGTCAAATTTCTCGCAAAGACGTCCTCCGGACGCGCCAAGAAGCAAAGTGCGCCAAGTCGAGATGTTCGGGTAGTACGCATAGGCATTTAGAGCGCTGCAACTACGTTGCTTTGGCAAAGGCGGATGTGCTATTGTACGATGTTGTTAGTTGTCTCACATCTCACGTCCATCCGACTACAACATATTCCCTGCCTCTCGATAAACTACAGCGGTCACGACTTGTCCAACATCCTGAAGCGTTTCAACACTGATAATGTCCATATCGTCATTGTGGGTATGCCAGTGATCTCCAAAACCATTTTTGCCTCCAATAGGCTTGTAAATGATGTCAACCGTTGGCCAACCCGCAATGGTGTTGACGAAGTAATGGTCATCCGTAACTCCAGAGATGTCTGCGTTCACAAAACGCTCACCTTGCCCCATTTTCTTCGCTAGGTTCCAAATGCTATTTTGATACTTACCTGCATAGTACTTGCTGTAGTACTCACGACCAAAGACTGCATCCTTGGCGCCCACCATGTCTAGCAAAATCCCAAACTTCGGACTGTATCCTTGAACATGCGGAGATTTTGCCCAGTGCTGTGAACCAAGCGCCCAACTGTACATATCCGCTTCTTCTGTGCTTTCCGGATTTCCATTGTCCTCCAAGTCAAAAAAGACAAGATCTACGCCCATTTCAGGAAATGGATTTTCAGAAAGTAAGCGCGCAATTTCAAGCAAAGCACCAACGCCAGAACCTCCATCATCTGCACCAAGAATAGGTTCGTTGTAGCGGTTTGGATCTGCTAGGTCACTATCTGCTATTGGCCGAGTATCATAGTGCGCGCAAAGGAACATTCGCTTGGCAGTATCGGGATTGAAACTGCCAATGATGTTGTAGCCCGTAACACGTGTTCCGTCGTAAAATTTAGAAGGGAAATCCTGTACCGTAACTTTCGCTCCGTAGCGCTCAAGGGTAGAAGTAATGTATGCGCGAACCTGCTCATGCCCTTTGCTATTGGCTGTTCTAGGACCCATAGCAACCTGTGCCGCAACGTGCGCATAAGCGGAATCTCCACTGAACGCTGGGACAGGTATCACTCTTTTGACAACAGGAACCTCTGGAGTAGACTCAATTACTGGAGGTGTTTTTACATCAGGCTTACAGCCAATTACTGCAATGCTAACCAGAAATAGGAGGCTGTAAAGAAAGAGCGAAATACGTTTCACAGAACAGGTTTTTAGTGAGAGCAAGATCATAAAGATGTGTGACAATGAATGCCAAATCTCGAAGCTAAGGTGCACCATTTACGCTAGGCACGAAGCTTGTTTTAGCGTAAGCGTAAAAATTTGACGACTAACAACTCCTTCTAACGGAAAATGTGGTCGCTTCGGTCTCCTAAAAAAGACTTTGACAATCAAAAGCCATCGCTGTGAAACTTGAATCCGTCAACTCAGAACTTTTTAGTTGGAACCGTCGTCGATTTATGCGCCAAATGCAAGAAGACTCGATCGCAGTTTTCTTTAGCAATGACTTGATTTCGAGTAATGGAGAAACGTTTCATCGATATCGTCAGCATCCTGATTTGTACTATCTAACTGGAATCAACCAGCCTGAAACCGTACTTGTACTTGCGCCTAAAACTGCCAAGCAGGGCTTTGAAGAGGTGCTTTTTATTCGCCGGCCTGATACGCGTGCGGCAAGCCTTCGCGGACCAGGAATAGACCTTCAACAAGCCGCCCAGCTATCGGGGATTCGACAAGTGTGTTTCCTCGACGAGATGGATGATACGCTTCACGATCTCGTACTGCTTGCGCGTCGCATCTACATCAATTCACGAGAAGATCGCCATGCTTATTCAGAGGCACCAGCGCGTGACTTGCGTTTTGCCGAAAGGCTAATGCGACTTTACCCCGCACATAAATATCATAGAGCCCAGCCAATTTTGAAGAAGATTGGTATGGTGAAAAGCGCTCCCGAGGTGGGACTCATCAGCGCAGCTATCGACTTGGCTTTTGCAGGTCTTCGTTCGGCGGCTAAGGAGATTAGACCTTCTCGTAAAGAACAGGAAGTAGAAGCGGCGATTAGCAGTGCAATCATCGCAGGTGGTGCGCAAGGCCTTGCTCATCCTATTCGCGTGGCGAGTGGTGCCATGACACTATACCCTGAATACGACACGAACAGTAACGAGTTGAAAGATGAAACGCTCGTTCAAGTTCAAGTGGGAGTTATGTATGCCGGTTATAATGCTTCGATTGCAAGGACGTTTCCGGTATGTGGGAGTTTTACTGATCGGCAACGAGCGGTCTACGATGCTGTTGAGTCTTGTCTCCAAACAGGAATGATGAGCTTGGTGCCAGGTTCAAGTATTCCTGAGTGCGAACGTCAGCTACGCAACCAACTTGAGCAATCACTTGAAACATTCGATATCGTAAATGCTCAAGTAGGTGTTCACTTTCCTGCAGAATGTTTTTCGCACACTGGTCGAAATTTGAAAGATCCGCATGAAGCGTATGCGCCACTACAAAGCGGAATGGTAATGAGCTGCGCACCTGCCATTTATCTTCCAAATGAAAACTTCGGTGTAATGCTTCGGAATGTCATTCTGGTTACAGATGAAGGCCCTGTAAATCTTTCTTCTTCAGTCGCTACGTCAAGTGAACACGTAGAGGAAATGCTAGGAGCACTAGTGTAGGCGCAAGGAATTCTCACCCAAGGTTTGAACTTTGTTTACAAGCAAGTGAGCTTTCGTAAAAACTAGCCGCAAGTCCTATTTGCTGTAGCTAAATCAGAAAGAGCGACTCCATTCATAAAATGAAATGGACCGTTTACGAAGTCAAATGCTGGGTCTGTAAATTAAACATCTGATAACCAGTTGATTACTAAGGTTGTGAGTATCTTTGCAGCGCGGCAGTTCTAGTCTCAAACTCCCAGAATTGAACTTCCCTAATAGGAAGCATATCCACTAGCCGCAACCAAAGTCTCTTCAGCCTATCTCGACTTTGTTCGGGGTGGGCTGATTTGTTTTAGGTAACGCTAGCTAAGGAACTACCAACAAATTGTTTAAATACACAATTTGTGTTATGTTTGAGGCGAAATCGAAAGACTATGCGTGCAATAGCTCCAACCCTCCGTGCTCCTCTCCGTCCAGCTCAAGCCTATGAGGTGTTTAGCAATGTGTTGAGGAGACAACTACTTGATCACCTACGCCTTAGCGGAGCATCAAGCATTCGAGCACTTATTGAAGATTTTCAGCTTAGCGAACTACGGATGCGCAATCACCTCTCATTGCTTGAAGAAGCAGGACTCGTACGTTTGCGCAAAGGAAGTGAAACAACGATCGTGCATTTTAGTCCAGTCGGCTGGGCACGACTTAAAAAACGTTGGGAAGCAGGCATGGATAACAGAATAGGCTTGCGTTCAGTTGGTTAGAGCTTGATGTCACTCAGGCTTAGAGTGTATTCAACAATACATTAAATGCAACTTTCTCGTAAGGCCATCTTGATAATCAACAAGACAACTAAAGTAAAAAGGCCATCCCGCTATGCAGCGGGATGGCCTTTTTAACTTCAAATGATAAGTTGACTCTGCGGCTTTGCAAGTATACTTCGCTCTAGCAGTGAGGAGCGAAAAAGGTCCCAAAGCACAGCGATTAACGTACTGTAATCTTACTCTGGGTCGAATCCAAGTACGATGTTGATATTACCGAAGTTGCTGAAGACATCACTTAGATTATTCACGTTACTAAACGGACCAATAGCGCTGTTCTTATCGAACCCTACACCATAGTCAAATCCAAGCGTACCGAACATCGGTAGGAACACTCGAATACCGCCACCAGCGGATCGTTTGAGATCGAACGGGTTGTAATCTTCAAACGTTCGCCAAGAGTTGGCACCCTCGACAAAAGCAAGTACATAAAATGTAGCACTCGGATTGAGTGAGATTGGATAACGCACTTCGACAGCAAACTTATTAAAGATGGCAGTCGCGGACTCTACCCCAGAGAAAATGTTGTTCGCAAACTCATCCACTTCATAACCACGAGAACTAATGATCTCTGTTCCAACAAATCGAGCAATCTGCGAGTTGTTGAGACCATCACCACCAAGCGTAAAGCGGTCAAATGGACTCAGCCCAATTTCACTGTTGTAGCCAGCGAGGAAGCCCATTTTAGCAGATGTCTTTACGACGAGCTTACCAACGAGAGACTTGTACCATTCGGCTGAAGCACGATAACGGTGGTACTCTATCCAACGGTAGCGTTCTTGTACAGGTGAATCTGCATCAATATCACGCCCAAGTGAACTGTAAGGTGGAGTAAATCTCGCGTTTAGTGAGAAGTTTGAACCACTACGCGGATAGATTGGATCAGCTACACTTGTCCTCGCAATGGTCAAGTCTAGACCAAGGTTTGTGTAACCTCCCACAGTAACCTGCTCTCCTTGATCGGTCACAAATATGGCTTGTGAACCAAGGTACTCGTCTAGCCTATAGTGCTGAAAACGTATACCACCCGATACGACGAAGTTGTCATCTGGCCAGCGAAGTCGTGTACCAACATTCGCACTAGCTGTATAGGTCTGAAAAGTTCCACGAGTTCCGTCTCCAGTAAGACTACCGGCCAATCTGTTGTAGT
Source organism: uncultured Saprospiraceae bacterium (assembly GCA_937924035.1). Taxonomy (GTDB): domain Bacteria; phylum Bacteroidota; class Bacteroidia; order Chitinophagales; family Saprospiraceae; genus CALDTK01. The sequence goes on from CALDTK010000342.1 coordinate 6,669, forward strand.
TAACAGAAGTGGTAAGAGAGGTTGGTCGCTTTCCTCCTAACCAAGGTTCAGTAAAGCTTGCTGTGGTAGAGAAGAAGAAAGGACCATTACTCTGTAGACGAAGACTCAAACGTTGTGCATCACCTGTTGGGTAAGGTCGCCACGCTCCGCCTTCTATGGCCTTGCGCAAAGAGAAGTTGTTAAAGCTTACTCCTACTGTACCGAAAAGTCCAAAACCTTGACCACCCCAACCCATTGAGAGTTCAAGTTGGTCGTTGGCTTTCTCTTCTAAATCGAAGACTACATCTACTGTTCCACGCTCAGCATTGACCGGCGTTTGAATTCCTAGCGTTTCAGGGTTGAAAAATCCGAGGGCGATAATCTCTCGCTGGGAACGTATAAGATCTGAACGAGAGAACTTGTCACCAGGGCGCACTCTAAGCTCACGGCGGATGACATTCTCGTGGGTACGGTCATTGCCGTTGATTACCACGTTGTCTACCGTCGCTTGTGGACCTTCATTAATTCTAATTTCTAGGTCGATCGAATCGCTTTGCACAGCTGTTTCGATAGGATCTACGTTGAAGAATAAGTATCCATCGTCGAGATAAAGACTAGAGATATCGCGACCGTCCTGACTGAAACTCAAGCGGGTTTCAAGGAGCTCTTTGTTATACACGTCTCCTTTTTCAATTCCGAGAACATCGCGCAGCTGTTTGTCGGAGTAAAGGATATTTCCTTTGAAGGAGATGTTGCGGAAAAAGTAGCGGTCACCTTCATTCAAGTTAATCTTGATGTTAAGCACCTTTTCTTCTCCGCTGAACACAGTTTTTTCAGTCGTACGCCACAAGCTGTCATTGATGATTCGAGCATCACGAAAGCCGATTGTGTTGTAGTAGTCAATCAGTTTTTCTTTATCGGCTTCGTAGTTTTCAGGAATAAACTTGCTCGATGCGAAAATTCGACGCTTACGGCGCGTCTCCTTCATTAGTTTACGAAGCTTCTTTTCCTTAACATTGACATTGCCATCAAAGTCGAGCTCCATAATTTTGACGCGTGGACCTCTATCTATGTTGAGCGTCAACAAAACTGCATTGGCACGAATCGAATCAGTTGCCTCGGTGATATTGACAGTTGCGTCCAAGTAGCCCTTCTCTTCAAAGAATTCTGTGACCTTATTCGTTGCGTTACGCTTTACGTTCTCGTTGATGATTCCACCTTTATTGAGCACCCCGTCTAGACGATCATTGAGGTCTTCGTGGTACTTTTTCTTAATTCCCTTGTAGCGGTACTTGCTGAGTCGAGGTTGTTCTTCAATGGCAATTTCAAGGAAAGCTACATCGTCAATAGTATTCGTCAATTTTACTTGTACATCCGTGAAGAGACGAAGGCGCATAAGCGCTTTGACTGCTCTTGTAATTTCTGGACCAGGAATTCTGATGGTTTCTCCAACCTTCAATCCTGCAATACTTTTTATTGCGGTAGCGTCAGAAAAGGTTCCTCCGGTTACTTCAACAGCGCCGATTTCATACTCTGTTGGATTAGCGTAATCGGCGATCTCAATAGAATCGAGCGTTTGGGCAATGAGATTCGATGCAGGCCAAAAGCAGCACGAAACGACAAAAGCAACCAATAGTGCACGTAGTATATACATAGAAAGACTTGTGAGGCTCTAACGATCTAGTTACACAAAATGCTGTGCGTAGAAAGTTAAGTATGCGCCTCTAGCCATATTCTGACAGGCGTTTGAAGCAGGTTAGAATTGAGGCTTGTTTACGAGTTCGAGGTTTTCAATAAGCTTTCGCTAAAACCCGTATTGGATAAGCTCTACGAAATCTAGTAGAACCTGATTGAGGTTTTGGCGAAAGCCTAGCAGCGCGCAAAGGTAACAAAGCATATTGGCCAAACGGCTATCTCACATACCGTCATGTCACGAATAAAACGTAAATACTCAATTATCGTCTACTTCTTGTCTTCATCAAGCAATTGCTCACTGGTTTTTCCAAAACGCCTTTCGCGATCTTGAAAGTCTATGATGGCTTGATAAAAGTGTTCTTTGCGGAAATCTGGCCAGAAGGTCGGTGTGAAGTGAAGCTCTGCGTATGCTAGCTGCCAAAGCAAAAAGTTGCTGATTCGAGCTTCACCACTTGTGCGAATCAGAAGCTCCGGATCGGGCATCCCTTTCGTACTTAATGCATTGGTGAAAGTGCTTTCATCGATTTGAGCAGGGTCGATATGACCTTCTCTAGCATTATTGGCTATGGCCCTAACAGCCTCTATGATTTCCCATTTTGCCGAGTAGTTGAGCGCAAGTACCAGTGTCATGCGGTCATTTCCTGCGGTTTCTTTGATTGCCTCTTGCAGGGTTTCACGACTATGTTTAGGCAAACGGAGCAGGTTGCCAATAGCCTGTAAACGGATGTTGTTTTTCTGAAGTTTAGGGACTTCCAGCTTGATGGTTTCAACAAGGAGTTCCATCAATGCATCCACTTCAGATTTAGGTCGTCCCCAATTTTCGGTGCTAAAGGCATACAGCGTGAGGTATTTGATGCCTAGTTCGGTAGCCGCTTCGGTGGTTTGATCAACAGCTTTGACTCCATTTCGGTGTCCAAAAACACGGGGTTGTCCTTTGCTTTGCGCCCAACGGCCGTTACCGTCCATGATGACAGCCACGTGTTTAGGCAATCGAGTCTGATCAATGCGAGCTTTAAGCTCCACCAACCGTTCTTCCTCAGTCTTTTTTGTAGTCTCAGCCATCCTAAGGTCGGCCAATGTACAATAGCCTACTGGCCAATGGAAAGTAATCTTTTCAGAATACTACTCTTCAGGTGTTCAGCCAGCGAATGACATGAGTTTCGGTAACTCCAAGGGCTATCTTTGCTCGCTATGAGCTTTGCAAATTTTGAGTACCAACGTCCCGACATGGAAATTCTCCAAGGGCAATTTGAGGAACTACTACAATCATTTGAAAAAGCCTCAGCGCCAGATCAAATCTCCCAGGTACGAGCGATCAAAAAGCTTCGTGAGGCATTTTCTACGCAGCAAAGTCTGTGTTACGTGCGTCATTCTAGCAATACAACCGATGAGTTCTACGAAAAAGAGAACGCGTTTTTTGACGAGGTAGGGCCTCAATTTGAAGCCTTGGTCAATCGTTTCAACAAGTTACTGGTCGCTAGCCCACATCGGGCAACTATACAAGCAGCATTTGGGGATCAATTTATCGTGCGCACCGAGGTTGGTCTACGTTCTTTCGATCCTGAAACCGTAGAAGAACTTGGGGAAGAGAATCAACTCGCTAGTAGCTACACTAAAATTAAAGCTCAAGCGGAGTTAGACTTTCAAGGTAAGAAATACAACCTCTCGAGTATTCAACCTCATATGATCGACACTGATCGTAAGGTGCGCAAAGCAGCTTGGGAAGTGAATTGGGCATTCTATGCAGAGCACAACGATGAGTTAGGAGAACTGTACGACAAGCTTGTCAAAAAACGCACGGCCATCGCCCAGAAAATGGGACATGAGAATTTTGTTGCGCTCGGCTACGATCGTATGAGTCGCACCGATTACGGTCCAAAGGAAGTTGCTCATTTTCGAGCCGAAGTCAAAAAACACCTCGTGCCTCTTGCCACAGAGCTTTTTGAACAGCAACGTGAGCGCTTGGGCTTGGAAGACTTGTTTCATTATGATGAGGGCATTTCGTTCAAAAACGGAAACCCCACTCCGAAAGGCAGTCCTCAAGACATTGTGAATGCGGCTAGTGTGCTCTACAAAGAAATGAGTGAGGAGACAGACCAGTTTTTTAAAATGATGCGTGAAAAGGGCCTCATGGATCTTGTGGCCCGAGACGGAAAAGCAACAGGCGGATACTGCACTTTCCTCAACGACTACAGCGTACCATTTATCTTTTCAAATTTTAATGGAACATCGGGTGACATTGACGTTTTAACGCATGAACTGGGCCATGCCTTTCAGATGTATGAATCTCGGAATCAGCCCGTGATGGAGTATATCTTACCTACGTATGAGGCCTGTGAGATCCACTCGATGAGCATGGAGTTTTTTGCGCACCCATGGATGGATGGCTTTTTCGGCGATGCTGCTGATCGATACCGTCGCAATCACCTGGAGACGGCAATCAAGTACTTGCCCTACATCGTAGCCGTTGATGAATTCCAACATCGCATTTATGAACAGCCACAGCTTTCTCCAAGCGAACGGATGGGTGTTTGGAAGGAACTTGAAGCAGCATATTTACCACATCGCAACTACTCGGGGAATGAGTTTCTTGAGCAAGGAGGATTTTGGATCAAACAGAGTCATATTTTCCAGATGCCATTTTACTATATTGACTACGCGCTTGCCCAGGTTTGTGCCTTTCAGTTTTGGCAACGCGATCTTTCAGACCACAAGGATGCTTGGAAGGATTATCTCAAGCTTTGTAAGGCCGGAGGGAGTCAGTCTTTTTTAGGCTTGGTTGAGCTCGCTAAGCTGAACTCTCCATTCGCAGCTGGGGCGATTTCTGACTTAACAAGAGATTTGCGTATTTATCTTTCTAAAAAAGCGGAACAAACGTTAACAAGCTAGGCATCTTAACAAGCTTAAAATCAGTACGATATTCAAGGAATTGTGACTACGTATTGAAAATAGAGTCCTAATCTTGGACTATTCGCAGACACGAGTAATTTCAATAGGCTACATTAGCCCACACAGCGATATGGCAATAAGTACCTTCATACTAGCTTTTTTGACTGCCTTTGCAGTTACCTACTACGTTATTCCTTCTATTATTCGAATTGCAACGGAGAAAGGACTGACCGATGAGCCAGGTGAGCGTCGTTCGCATACGATCAGTACACCTAGCCTCGGTGGGATCGGAATATTTGCAGGGGTACTTTTTAGTGTCATTGCGTGGATTCCGTATAAACTCTTTGGCGGTCTTCAGTACATCCTATGTAGTTGTATTGTCGTCTTTCTAATAGGTGTCAAAGACGATATTATACCTTCCCGTCCACTCAAAAAGTTGCTAGGTCAAATCTTTGCAGCTGGTATTTTAGTACACGCTGCTAATGTTCGTCTTACGAGCTTGTATGGTGTTTTTGGTATTGGCGAACTACCAGTAATTGCCTCTTATGTCCTCTCCATTTTCACCATCATCGTCATTATCAATGCGTTCAACTTGATTGATGGAGTGAATGGCTTGACAGGCGTCATCAGCATTGTAGCTGCTAGTGGATTTGGCGCATGGTTCTTCTTTGCCGATCATCCAGAATACACGATTCTTTCTTGTGCATTGATCGGTTCTACGGTAGCATTCTTAAAGTACAATTGGACGCCCGCTAAGATTTTCATGGGGGACACAGGTTCTTTGCTGTTAGGGCTTCTCATGTCTGTTTTGACCATTAAGTTCATTGAATTTCACCTTGAGGTGCCTCCTGGTGAGATGCACTACATGCCGGCCGGTCCTGCGGCAGCCATTGGAGCATTGATCGTTCCTCTTTTCGATACACTACGTGTTTTCATAACGCGTCTTGCACGTGGCCGATCCCCTTTACAGCCAGATCGAAATCACATTCACCACCTACTTGTTGATCTCGGGCTAAACCATGTCCAAACAACAATGGTCCTCGGATGTATAGCCATCTTGTTTATCGGACTAGCCATTGCTTTACAAAGCTTTGGTAACCTCATTAGTGTTGCCATGATGATCGCCTTAGCAATTATCGGTAGCATGGCGCTTAGCATTCAAGTGAAGCGACGTAAAGAAGCTCTCGCTAGGAAAGCTAGCGAACGTGGCCAATTCGAAAACAAAGAACCACTCACTGCGTGAGCTACTTAGCTATTTTTTTAGGTGGTGGTTTAGGTTCTGTAGCTCGTTTTGGGTTGTCGCGTTGGGCAATCACCGCAGGAAAAGAAGTATTGTGGGGCACCCTTGCAGCCAATACACTCGCTTGCCTTATTCTCGGATACCTAGCCTTCAGCATAGCAGATGAAAGCTACTCCCCCAATACCCGCCTCCTACTTGCAACTGGTTTTTGTGGTGGCTTTAGCACCTTTTCGACCTTTAGCTTAGAAGCGTTTGCGCTCATGCAAAGCGGGCGAAGTGGCCTTGCTGCGCTTTATGTCGGACTAAGTCTACTCCTGGGGTTATCAGCAATTGCTGTGTTTGCCTTTCGGTAAATACTCGTCTAAAGCTTACGAGGACGTTGCACACGTGAAACACTAACAGGCGTAGGAAGCTTTTGGCCTAATTCGAAAATCGTTCCTTCTATGTTTTTATCACCGTAAAGCTTCATGCTGGTCAATTCACCAGCTAAGAAGTAGATATCTGTCATCGGTGTATACCCGTTATCTCCCATCATCTCAATAGATGAACGATCAAGTAAAATATTGAGAAATGGATCTTTAGTCCAGGTCTTTCTTTTGGCGGTGTGACGAGCGGAAAAAGTTTCAGACCAATCCTCACTCTTAATCTTTGAACGATCTATAAAATACTCGGCCTTCGACTTGTCATAGCCAAAAGAAACGGTGTCACCACCATCACTTGCTAGTTCAATTGTGAAATTAGGGGTAACTCCTTCTGGTGTAGAAATTGAAATTTCAAGCGGGTCGGTTACCCACTCTCCCAACGTTCGGAATAAATCCGTAGGCGCAAGGTCTGATAGTCGATTAAAGCGGGCTTTCCGTTCACGTAGCTTCATGTAATCCGGAACAATAGTCGACTTCAGCCGCTTCCCCTCCTCTGTATCATGAAGCGTAAGGACGCGAGCTGTTGTCATGGCACTGCGCCAAGTTGTGGTTGGCACTTGCTGGGCGTACTGCCAATTACTCATCCATCCAATCCCCAGTCGACGGTTTTCAGAGGTAGGTCCGTTCGAGAAGGTAACAAAGGCATAGTTGTCCGTACCGTAATCTAACCAAAGTGGTTCCTTTGCGCCAACTGTGGGCTTGAAGGTTTTACCATCAAAAGAGCCTATGAAGTAACTGGTACCTGTTCCGCCATTTGGTGCGCCATCTTGAACGCTGACGATAAGAACATATTCAAGTTCTCCCGTACGGTCGTTTCGAATCGGAAACAAGTCAGGACATTCCCATATTCCAGTTTGACTGCCGACACCAGGACCAAAGTCAGAGGCGAACTCCCACGTTTTTAGATCTGGAGAGGTATAGAATTTTACCCGATCTAAGGCTGCCAGTGCCATGATCCAGCGTTCACTTTCTGGGTGCCATATCACTTTTGGATCGCGAAAGTCTTTTAGACCTGGATTAGGGAGTACAGGATTAGCTGTATAGCGTTCCCAGGTAAACCCTCCATCTGTACTGAAAGAGATTCCTTGTGTTTGATAATCTAAGTCACCAGCATCTTCTTTCGAATGACTGTGCTGAGTGTAAATCGCAACAAGCGCAGGATTTTCGCTTGTGCCAAAACCCGCTGTATTTTCTTTGTCTACTACGATACTGCCGCTAAAAATCGTCCCTAGTTCATCAGGAAAAAGGGCAATGTCATGATGTGCCCACTGGACCAAATCTTTACTTGTTGCATGCCCCCAGTGCATAGGGCCCCAAACGTTAGAATCAGGATGATGCTGATAATACATGTGGTATAAGCCTTCGTGAAATACCAGTCCATTGGGATCATTCATCCATGCTTTTTCAGGAGTAAAATGAATTTGTGGTCGGTGAGGTTCCTGGTAGTAGCGCGTAGTATTTGCAACAACTTGCGCTTCGTTGTTGGTTGGTTGAGTTTCAGGTGTCTGATCTTGCTTACAAGAACTAAGGCCGATAAGAATCAGGACTAATATCCAGAAAAGGGGTTTTGGCGAAAGCTGCATATTGGGCTGATGAATGTTGGTGTAAAGTGGGAAGTACCGAACTAAGGTAATCCACCTTTTAAGGTTGCTGCGTAGGCGCCGCGTAAACATGCTCCTTCAAGACAAGACAGCTCATCATCTCCGTTGAGTCTATGATGCATATACCCAGCAAGAAAAGCGTCGCCACAGCCGACAGTATCAACCACCTCCACTTTCGGACTTTGGGCAGTTGTCTTTTTCCCATCGCGCCAGCTGTATGCGCCTTCGGCCCCTAGGGTAATCACAACAGTCTCGAGGTTGTAAGCTTTCGCCAAAACACTCGGACTTGTCTCAATTGAAAGTGTATCGCAGATGATTTTCAGCTCTTCTTCATTGAGTTTGGCGACGGTAGCTTCTTGCAGCAACCAATCTATACGGCTGGCGTTGAAGTACTCTTTTCTAATTCCAAGGTCTACAAAGCGAGGGGTGCTAGGGTCTGCTTTCGCCAAAACCTCCTTCAACGCTGCCTGGCTGGTGGTGTGTCTAACCCCAAGCATCCAGAATGCGAGGGCATCGACTTTTGGAAGACTACTCGGTGGATGGATATCATCCCAGGCAACGGGTTCAACGATGTCATAGGTCGCTTCACCTTTTGTATTGAGGTGTACCGTGACAGATCCGGTTGGAAGAAAGCTCGTCTGTATGTAGTTGGTTTGAACGTTGTGGTCTGCTGCAATGCGCATCAAAGCTTCACCGCTTGAATCCGTTCCAACGGCGGTAATAATGCCACTTGGAGTACCTAAAGCGGCCAAATGAGCTGCTGTATTGAACGGACCTCCACCTGGGCGACGACCGCTTGGAAGGTTGTCGAACAGCATTTCTCCGAACGTAAGGACGAGTTTCGACATGTGGCGAATTTACACAAAGGGTGTACGCTAAGGAAAGCACAAAATTGTACCTTCCCGACATGGACATAACGCCAGAAATCAAGGGAAAACTGGAAGCTCTGCAGAGTAAGTACGATGTGATGGGCCAAGATATGCTTGCCTATCTTGACGGGCTGCTCTATTCAGAATATGTCAACTACTGGGACTATATCCATCTCGATACGTTGTTGAGCTTACAGAACCCTCGTACGCCGATTCCAGACGAGCGCATCTTTATCATCTATCATCAGATTACGGAGCTCTATTTTAAACTCTGTCGGCAGGCGATTGAGCAGGTTCAGGATCAAGAAAATTTGACTAAGGAATTCTTGATACGTCAATTGAAGCGTCTCATCTCTTATTTTGAAAGTCTCGTGAGAAGTTTTGAAGTGATGATTGACGGCATGGACAAAGAGGAGTTTTTGCAATTCCGTATGGCTCTACTCCCTGCTTCTGGATTTCAATCGGTGCAGTTTCGCATGATTGAATTCATGAGTACTGATGGCAACAACCTCGTCCATGCAGAGGCTCGTTCGCAATACACGCATAATTCTGAGCCAACGAACTATTGGTCGGAGTTGTATTGGAAGCGTGGTGGCCTTGAGATGAAAACGGGTAAGAAGACTCTCACACTTCGTCGCTTTGAAAAGAAGTATGCGAAAACACTTCAGGAATTGGCTACTGATCAACTCAACATAAACCTGAACAGGCTTTATCGCCCTTGGGCAGATGATGTTGAGTTGGTTGCCTTGCTGCGCCGATACGACCAATTAGCTACAGTAGATTGGCCAATGGCGCACATGACTTCTGCCGCTAAATATCTAGACAAGAAGCCAGAAGTTATCGAAGCAACGGGTGGAACCAATTGGCAGAAATATTTGCCTCCAAGATTCCGCCGCGTTACGTTCTTCCCAGACCTATGGACAGAGGAGGAATTAGAAACTTGGGGTAAGGCTAAGCGCGGTGGAGATGCTGGAGCGAAGTGTCCTGGAATGCGCTAAAGGTTGAAGCCTTAGTCTTTAAGTTGTGTCAATCTCTTTGGCAAATCAGAGGTATTGGAAATTTTAAGATTTAGGTAACTTCTCTTTGGGTTGCTGAATAATACATTGACGACATAATCAAATCGTCGTTATGAAAATCAGGCTCCTCACTACTCTTTTTGCACTCTCAATCTTCACCTTACTTTCCAGTCTAGATGCATACGCCATTAGCGGACCAGCAAAAGTAGAGTCTCACCAAGTGCATGAAGCAGCTACTTCTAAAATCGCAAGTCAAAAGCTTTCAAAAAGAGTAATACGGAAAGCCAATAGGCTTAATAAAAAAATACAAAAACGACTTGGTGATCCTCAGCCTTATAGAGGCGATAAGAGTTTTGTTGTTGCGATTATACTATCTGTCTTATTGGGTGGTCTTGGTGTAGATCGGTTTTATTTAGGATACGTTTTTCTCGGGATTCTGAAACTGTTAACCTTTGGGGGCTTTGGGATTTGGTACCTCATCGATATTCTTTTGATAGCCACAAATTCTCTTCGACCTAAGAAAGGGGAGTATTACGACTATTAGGTTTCACTCCCGCTTTTTAGCCGTTGGATCAATCGCGATTCTGACCGCATCCATCTTCTCATTGGGCACTGCCATCGCAAGGTTGTAATGACGTAGTTCCCACTCGTTGCTGTTGGGTTTTAGCGAAAGCACTCCCGAACCACGTACGACTCCCATCCAAGAACCCAAGTGTTCTTCAAACCAGGCCGTTTGTCCATCGTCACTGAAATACCAGTAGCGCTCTTTTGGCGTGAATGCCCAGGCGACATCTCTTTGAAAAAATGGATCGGCCCATACCGCCATTGAATCTCTTAGCCAGCGTTCGGTTGCATCTGTGCCGAGATAAATACCATCTGCGCTCATCGTTCCGAAAAACACATCCTCATCTGCAGTGGCAGCTGCATGGTGCCAAGCATTCATGATGCTATCGAGACTTGTGATGGTGAGGCTATCTGAAAGCGTTGCACAATTGACTTTGCGACGTGTATCGATAATAGACAAGATCTGCCAGTGCTCATCTTGATCCTTCACAAGCGTAAAGGCATTGGTGCCACAGTGACTGAACCTGTCACCTAAGTAAAAACTGTAGGGCACCCAGGCCTGTGCTAGGTTGCCGTCAATTCTTACGTCCATGTGCCCAATCTGCTCATTGGCCAAGCCTTTGTCCATACGGGCAATGCTACTGAGGAAATTGCTGGTTGGCACAGTTCCGACACTCACTTTGCCACTCTGATTTGATAGCGTTGAAAGGGTCGCAGTTGGATGCATCACGTTTTTCATCCGTGTAGAATCTGAAGCACGCATTGCATCGAAAAGCTCGGTGATGGCTGCCTGTGGGCTGGACTGCGCCCACAGGCAAAGGGAGGTTAGAACTAGAAGTGAAGTAAGAAAAGTACGCATACAAGCTGTTTGCGATCAAAGCTAAACACAAAGAGGTCGACCGTTTTCACGATCGACCTCATTAAGCTAAGAAATGATCTTAGGCTACGCTTGAGCTTCTGCGAAGTGGTTACACCCAAACTGAGCACCAGTAATGAAGCCTACTTCAGTAGGATTACCGTTTTGAAGTACGGGAAGAATGAAGTGCATTTCGGCTTTCGGCTGAGATAGCTCATTGCACTCTCCAAAGCCTTGTTTCTCTTGAATAGCTTCTGAAGAAGTATCCCAGTGGTTACAGTTATTGCAAGTAGCGTCCATGATTATCTATTTTTCGTTTGTTATGTAAGGTTATAATAGGCCTTTTTGTTTGGAGAATCAAGTGAATTACCGTAGTTCGTATTTGGACTGAGTCTAACTATAATCTTAGGTATACCTTCACTTCTACCTATGCACCTTCCAGATCTTAGTACCGAATTAAGCTACCGCGCCGTGCGTGGGAGCGGTCCGGGTGGTCAGCATGTCAACAAGACATCGACCAAGGTGGAGTTGCGTTGGAGTTTGCCGGAGAGCGCTTTTTTTTCAGAACAGCAGAAGGTTCGCCTTTCGGCAAAACTCGCTTCACGTCTCACCAGCGAAGATGAGCTGATACTCACTGATCACAGTACCCGTTCGCAAAGTCGCAACCGAGAGATCGTTACGAAGCGTCTCTATCAACTTCTTGAAGAAGCGCTAAAAAAAGATAAGCTGCGCAAAAAGACCAAGCCCACCAATGCTGCCAAGCGTAAACGATTGGACAACAAGAAGCGAAGGGGAGAGGTGAAAAGTGGAAGGGGGCAGGTGTTTTATTGAGAACTTCTTGCTACCAATACGAGATTCTTGTCAGTCCGACTAAGTACTGCGAAACAGCGATTTCTTCTTGGGTTTAAAGTGGAGACACCTAGTTGCTGATCAAATATATTTTGGGTCATTAACACGAAAGTATAATCGACATACATAAATAGACATTGAGAAAAAATACTTTCGAAAGAAAAGCCTAATTATATCTGACAACTTTACCTAATTTAGAAACTGAAGTATACTATTAACAAATACCTCAGGATTGTCTTCCTGAATGAAGGTCTTCGCATTGTTGGCCTCTACAAATGTCGCATTTGAAAAGATAGATTCCAGTCTCCTTCCTAATTCTACCGGGAATAATTTCAAATCATCAACTCCCCATACGATCAGGACTGGTTTATCGAACCTCTCTAACTGAGTCGCAGCTTTGTTTGTGTAAGTAGGACTCCAATGAATAGCCATTTTCTTAAAATCCTTTCGTATTGAAGCACTTTCAACAAAATTCTTTACATAAAACTCATATAACAGTTCTTGATTAAGAGAATTGCTTAAAAGTCCAAATGTTAAATCTAGTTTCAATGAAGGTTTGAAAGCAAATAGTCTAGCCAGCAACCACAGGTATCCAGGAATTTTTACCATGGTTGTTAAGGACTGGAATTTCTTAGGTGGAAATATGTCAAACCCTTCACAATTACTTAAAATTAGGTGTGATACAATATCCATGTGATTTGACACAAAAACTTGTCCATATGCACCACCTGTGTCATTACACACAATGATGCATTCTTTTATGCCGAGTGTAGTTATGAACTTGAAAATTAAGTTGGCAATACCATCTGGGGTAAAATCAAATTTTTCTGAAAAAGGAACTCTATGTCCACCGAAAGGCCATTCTGGCACGATACAAAGAAACGTATTTGAGAGCCTAGGAATCATTTTTCTCCAGGTATTTCCGCTTGAAAACGCGCCATGAATAAATACCATAGGCTTTCCGCTTCCATAATCTCGATATTCAACTAGGTTGCCATTTATTTCTACGCTCTTCATGGCCAGTCTTTTGTCAGTGGTGTCCAGGAAATTTGGAATAATCTGCTAAGGATTCTTCCAAACGGAATAATGCCTAAAACTAATGATAACTCCCAAAAGCTGGTAGTTCTCCCTTTCGTCCTCATTGAGTCCAAGGAATTAATCGCCTCTTGAACTTCGAGACATGAGTAAACTCTCTGGATTTATATTTTGACCTCACCATCACTCACTAGCTAAGACAGCGCGCGCAAATATCTAATACTAGGAATAGTCGTAAATCGTGAATTCAAATTTCCTTTTTATCAAAACCGGGACCATTATATTTATGTAAGTGTATCCTTTAAATATATCACGTTTCTAAAAACGTTTGAAATCAGGATGACTAAGGTTTTCAACAAAATCTACAACGAATTTATATCTCCCACTGTGAAGGTGAATTCGATTCAAATTATTTTCAACGACCTTGATAGCACCTATTGATTTTACAAAAGCAACATTTTTACCAGAACAAACTGCCTTAGCCTGCGCAGTGAGAAATTCTGCAACTGGTACAGCGGAATGTCCAACTCCACAAGAAGCACCATTTTTCAGAATTGATTCGCCTTCACTCGAATGAGTAAGTGGTTTTTCTTATTGCTTGTTTATCGATCTTCTTGAAGTTAAGAACCTCAGCGTCTCCATGTCGATTTTTGGTAATCGCTTTGATCATTTTTACCTGTTTGAATTGTGTTATTCATTATAGTTGTTTAGTTGGCGACTAATTTCTTTGTTCTTTACAATTAGAAAAATTGTAAGAGATAGCTCAGAAACGATGGCAGGTAGAGCAACGAGTACGATGAATATATTCTGATTATTGGAAAAGGAAGAAGACAAAAAACTCCCAAAACTATTAATCAAATAGCCAATGCATGCAGTCACTAGAGCATAGCCAATTAGCTTATGAATAATTTTTGATTTAAGTATTAGGTAGGCTAGAAGACCTATATGTATTCCAAAAAATATGAAGCTAAGATTTACATAGTTTTTGTATTGCTTTATTGAGAGCATTGTTTGAGCAACTAACTGGCTTTGATCGTACAGGTTAATGAAGTTATTATCATGAATTATTGTTGACAATTCATAGAGTTCCAAAAAGCCAATCGCATAGATGGAAGCAAATATTATTCGCATCCAAGCGGCAAGAATCGCAAGTTCCTTATTAGAGGAACTAAACATGATATATATACCCCAAGCTACGAGTACATCACAGATGATCACTAAGAACCAACTACTGACTCCTACTCTAAAAACAAGTGGATGCTCTACGATGTTCTGATATGATGTTTGCCAATTTCCTATGTCCAATACACTTTCGAGGTACACACCATTCCCGATAATGCTGATTACAAATACGAGAGCGTATGCTACTCCAACAACTAGTGCAATATTTTTTTGCTTCATGAATGCAATGTTTTGATCCCTTAACGGTGCGAAGCTAGGGGGTGCATTTATGAAATCCATTCACTTAAGTTACTTTCGTAATGGTGCCTTTTTTGACATTCTACTTTTGATTCGACTAAGTGATTGCGGCTTAATGCCTAAATATGAGGCTAAATGATACTGAGGTACTCGCTGTATTAGATCAGGGCGTTCATCTACTAATTTTTTATACCTATCTTCTGGCGAGAGGTTGATGTAGGAGTCTAGGTTTTCGCGATTAGATGCAAGTTGTTCTTCATTAATATTTATAAATAGGCTATTTATTTCGGGGTGTTTTTTTAGTAGGCTATTTGTTCGTAACTTGTCTCCTACCGCAACTATTGTGTTTTCTAAACACGAAATGTAATACTTAGATGGCCTGCCGACTGTGTACGATACTGGCGTGACTGGGTCTTTTTCTACAAAGAATTCAGTTGTTTTCTCTTCGTCATTCAATATGTAATAACTTCTTAGGCAGCCTTTCAATACGAAATAACACTCTTTAGAGATCTGTCCTTCGCTTAAGAGGATTTTATTTTTTCTAAATTTTCTAATTATATTGTTTTCCAATATAGTTGAAAGGCTATCCTGTGAAAGGTTTCCATAGCTAGATAAAAAATCAATTAGATTGTTAGTCATGTCAAAAGTTTAGTTCTTTTAGCTTAAGGTAGTCGGTCTTGTCACTTGTTTATTCGACGGTAACAAATTTGGCATCTCCTCTATCCCTTTCCAGGTCGAAAAATTCTGCTGCAAGATTACATGTCCATCAAGGCTCTGATGAGCCTTGACATCATTATTTTGTTGTTTTCAAAATAGAGAGTACATCTCTCTTTCAACAACAAGCAAAACGAAGAGTAATTTACGGAATTTATTCGTCTGGAAAAGGACCTATCTATAGGCCTTACTCGATCTTCTTTGTCCCGCAACTTCAGGTTCTAAGTTATGAGCTACTCTGTATTTTCCAGTGCAGATATTAAACAATCAAAATTGTTTGGGCTAATGAGATTCGTGATAGGCACTTGTACAAAAGCCATTACTAGCTATTTAGATATAATGAGGGAAGCAATATTCGTGAAAACTCAAAGTCTTGATCTCTTGATCGTGTTCGGGAAAGGTCAAGCTTGCTAGTCTTAAAAATCACCGCCCCAACTTTACCAGCAGCACACTCACATCGGCAGGGCTAACGCCCGAAATGCGGCTTGCTTGACCTACGGTTTCTGGACGTACTTCAGTGAGCTTTTGACGCGCCTCTTTACTTAAGCTATTCACGGAATGGAAGTCGAAGCTGTCGCTAATGCGCACGCCTTCTAGTCGAATCATCTTGTCAACCAAGGCCTGCTCACGTTCGATGTAACCTGCATACTTGATGCTGTTCTCAGCAAGTTGGCGCGTTTCTTCGTCGTGTATGTTTATAGCTTTTGCCAAAACAGGAAGAGCCTCAGTCAGATGATCCAACGTGACATGAGGACGCGTTAGAAGCAGAGATGCTTTCGTTTTTTCGGAAAGTGGGGTAGACCCAACAGCTTCAAGTGAAGAGTTGATTTGACTTGGTTCAACTCCAGCTTGTTTTAGCGCAAGCTCAATTGCTTTGACACCAGCCTTTTTCTCTTCAACACGCGCCATGCGATCAGCAACATCGATACCTAAGGCCTCAGCTTTTGGGGTGAGACGAAGATCCGCGTTGTCCTGACGTAGCAGAATGCGATACTCTGCCCGGCTTGTAAACATGCGGTAAGGCTCGTTGGTGCCTTTGTTGACGAGGTCGTCGATAAGCACCCCGATGTACGCATCTGCGCGGGTGAGTACAAAAGGATCTTTTTCATTGATTGCCAAGTGAGCATTTATACCCGCCATCATGCCTTGGCATCCAGCTTCTTCGTAGCCCGTTGTTCCGTTGATTTGACCTGCGAAATAGAGTCCGTCGATCAACTTGGTTTCGAGCGTCCGGCGCAACTGAGTTGGCTGAAAGAAGTCGTACTCAATAGCATAGCCAGGGCGGAACATCTTCGCATTTTCGAAGCCACGAATCTTACGAAGAGCTTTGAATTGTACGTCTTCTGGAAGTGAGCTAGAGAAGCCATTTACATACACCTCGCACGTATTTCGACCTTCTGGTTCGACGAAGAGCTGGTGACGATCACGATCTGCAAAGCGATCAATCTTGTCTTCAATACTAGGGCAGTAGCGTGGGCCGAGTCCTCGAATTCGACCATTAAACATCGGCGAACGATCAAAGCCTTCTTTGAGCGTTTCGTGTACCTCCGGGCTAGTGTAGGCAATGTGACAAGGAATCTGATCGCTGATCGGATTTGTCTCTGTGTAGCTAAAACGGCCTGGATTCTCATCACCCGGTTGTGTCTCAAGCGCATCCCAATCTATGGTGCGTCCATCTACACGTGGCGGTGTACCCGTCTTCATTCGGCCCGACTCAAAGCCAAGGTCGAGTAGCTGCCCAGTAAGCCCGGTTGCTGCTCGTTCGCCAGCGCGACCACCTCCAAAGTTCTTCTCACCAATGTGAATGAGTCCGTTAAGGAAGGTGCCGTTTGTGAGGACAACGCTGCGTCCTGAGATTTCAAGACCTAAGCTGGTGTGAATGCCTGTGACGCGTTTGTCTTTGACGATGAGTCCTGTCACCATCTCTTGCCAAAAGTCAATGAGTGGATGTGCTTCTAGCTTTTGGCGCCACATAGCTGCAAAGGCATGTCGATCGCTTTGCACGCGGGGGCTCCACATGGCAGGACCTTTCGACTTATTGAGCATGCGGAACTGAATAGCCGTCTCATCGGAAATAATTCCAGAGTAGCCTCCAAGTGCGTCTATTTCGCGAACGATCTGCCCTTTTGCGACACCGCCCATTGCTGGGTTGCAGCTCATCTGAGCGATGGTCTGCATGTTCATTGTGGCAAGAAGCACACGCGAACCAAGGTTGGCCGCTGCAACGGCAGCTTCGCAGCCTGCATGGCCAGCGCCAACAACTATAACATCGTAGGTAGGAAACATGGTGCAAAAGTACGTGCTATCCAATTAGCGGGTGACAGTGGCCGTAAAAACAGCGCTTATCTTTGGTGCATCTAGGACAACCTCTTCGAAAAGGCCTGTTACTCCTATTCCAGAAATATTAGATCGATATGAGTAAAGCTGCACAGAGAGCAAGATTGGTGAATAAAGGTGTGGTCTACACATTTGGTGTGGCTGGTGTTTCGGGTATGATCGCACTTGTTGCTGTCACAGCTTTGGGGGAAATGCTACTTGGTATTCCCTTTGGGTTTTCAGTTTTTCCTGCCTTCATGCTTGGGGTGTACGTTGCACTAAGGATCCGAGGGATTGTAGGGGGTAAATGGATGTTATCCGCTTTTCGCAAAACTCCACTCGCTGAACACAGGAATCTTTTGATTGATGCAGAAGCAAACCATGTTATCGATCTACCTAATTCGTCAACGTTTTCACATTTCGGTCCAGCCAAATTGGAAAAGTTTGAGCTGGAACGATTGTATAAAGCAGCTGTCGCTCAAGGTGCTCAAAACTTTAGCTTTGGAGAAACATCAATTGAGTCAAGTGTAGATTTTAAAAGAGCGAACGTTGTTTCTACAGTTATCCCAGCGAGTACGAAGCAATTAGATAAGCCAAGTTCATCTGGAACTTATTATGTGTCAGGTCGAAAATTAGCTAATAGTATGGCTCGGAGCCTGTGGTGCACCATAGGGTTTATTACTTTTTGGATTTTTATGTCTTTGTCCTATTTTGGATGGATACTAATCGCATACGGATTTTATTACCTATACAGTAGGCATTGGTCAAATTTTTCGAATTATAATCGGAAAATTAAAATGTTGCAAATTGGCGAAAAGGGTGTAAGCATATGGTTTCCTGAAGGTGTAATCGTTTTATCTTGGAGAGATATTGTAGATGTAACTTTCCGAAACGTTCTTCTTGAGGATGACTCCGATGACGAGTGGTTAATGTTTTCAACAGTCTCGAGAGGGCAGGTGAGTACAAACCTAAAAATGCTCGATAAGGGAGCCCCTGGAGAAATAGAAGAAAAAATTGCAGTTTGGCGTGACTGGGCACACCAAGAACGAATGCGTATTGCAATGGGCGGAAAGTGAAGGCTATCCCAGCTCAACAATCACCTCTGTCCCCATAGCTTCTCCGTCAGGAGCAACTAAGTCTACCGTCTTAAAGGACGCAGTTTTCCCTGCTTGCTTAGCGTAATAATCGAGACGTTTACGTGTAATATCTACACCAATACTTTTTCGTTTTCGGACGCGATGTTCTTTTGATTTTTCTGCAGCTACGCGCCCAATTCCATTGTCTGTTATGCGGATGCAAGTGGTGCCGTTACTCGATTTTTCGATTGAAAGATCCAATTGTTTCTGGCCTTCCTTGGATTGAAGTCCATGCCAGAAGGCGTTCTCTAAAAAGGGTTGAAGTAGCAATGGAGGGACTTGTACGCTTTCTAAATTTAAGCTCGACTCAACATCTAAATTGAAATCTACTTCATTGTTAAGGCGAGCATTTTCGATCTTTACGTAGAGTTTGCAATTGTCTAATTCTTCAGCTAGAGAAACAGTCTCGTCAATACTAGACTGCAGGATGCGACGCACGAGTTGAGCAAAAGTGTCCAGATAGCCTATCGCAGATTCTCGTTCGTTGTCAATTAAAAAGGCTTTAATGGAATTAAGTGCATTAAATAAGAAATGCGGATTCATTTGACTTGCAAGTCTTTGTTGCTCAAGGTGAGCCATGTCGCGATCGTATATTATTTTTCGTTGGCGACTTAATACGATAAAGAGACCAATCAAAAAGAGAACACCTGCAGCAACAGATATGAGTAAAATAGTAGTGCGACGTGAACGCTCTTTGAAGAGTTCGTTCTCTTGCGCTAAACGTTGTATTTCAGCACGCTGTCTTGCTGTTTCTAGTTTTGCCGAAAGGCCACCCACATAGCGCTGATTCTTTTGACCAAAGAATTCCCGTTCAATTTCTCGTCCGCGATGAAAATTGGTTAGCGCTGCTTCGTAATTACCTTGTAAGCTGTCTATCTGTCCAAGGTGTTCAAATAGATCAACTTGGTGTGATTTAAAATCATGTTCATGGGCCAGTTCGAGTCCTTCTTGAAAATACTCCTTAGCTTCTGAAAAGCGACTCAGCTTTTGTAATACGCTTCCCATCACAATCGCAGCTTGGGCGGTATGGTAAGGGTCTCCGATTTCATGAACAATAGGAAGGACACGATTAATTACGTTAAGTCCTTCATCGGCCCGATCCATTTTAGCATAGGTATCTGCGATGGCGATGTATGCGAGCACTCTACCAAAATCAGAGTCAATTTTTTCATTTATGCTCAATGAGTTTTCAAAGAACTGTAGTGCTTTATCTAATTGATTTCGTTCGATAGCTACATAACCTAAGTTCTGATTGTTTATAGCTACGCCCAGTGGGTTTTCTAGGCTGTCCTGCATGGTCATTGAGCGAGAAAATTCCCGCTCCGCATCGTCCCAGCGCTCCATGGCTAAGTAAATATTCCCTAGAGAATTCAAAGCTACTGAAGCGGCATACTTCAGCCCAGGAGATGGATCTTTCACCCTGTCTGCAATTTCCAAAGCAGTTATATGTGCATCCATGGCCTCAGCCACCATGTCTTGTCTACGAAACACAACTCCACGGCCATTGTGCGCAGTTGCAATCATCGTTGTGTCCTTGCACTCTTCAGCAATCCTTAGCGCTTCATCATGATATTCAAGTGCTGGATCAAACCTTGAGGCGTTGCGCTTAAACTTCCCTAGTAGATCATTCGCATAACTCTCTACACCACAGTTGTTGGCCTTTTGCGCGGACATGCGCATGTACTCAAGCGCATTGCTGTCTCGGCGTATTCTCCGTGATGCAGGACGTAGCAATTCAAATGGCATGGAAGGACTCACCTCTACAATTGAGTCAACCAATGCAGCGTAGTTAAAGCTTTGACTGGTGCCTTGCAATGCAAACAGTAGAGCGCCAAGCAAAAGGAGTAGACGTACATTCATCTTACCTGACAAGGTAAGCTTCTGCCTTGAAATCATAAGGCGATCAAGACCTACACATTCTTGTTAATTCAATCTGCGTAAACTATTTCCTCAGAGACTAGGCTCGTTAGGTGATACGTAGATCGCCCGAGATACCTTATCGCTTAATTACAGAGACGGTTCTCAAGTCTTCACCATTCAAGTTCATCAACGTAATCGTGTAAGCCCCAGGCGGCAACCCTGCAGCGGGCAGCGTTGCCGTATGCAAGCCTGGCGCGAGATTTTCTAAGTCAAGCGACTGGATATGTTGTCCATTCAAGTTGGTCAACACGAGCTTTAGTGAAGCCGATTTTACAAGGGAAATGTTCGCACTAATAACATCTAATACTGGATTCTCTATAAGATGTAAGTCGAAATTATTTGAGGGGATCGATGACGTGCTTACCGTCACATTTTCTTCATAGATGTCAAAATTGTCATAGTAAAACGTCTGTCCGCTGCTCGAGCCTGGAGCAAATAAAATCGGAGCTTGGACGATACTTCTCGGATTAGCATTTCCGTCTGGACTGTCCAAAAAATTAAACGCTAGTCTATGCCATTCTCCTCTTGCGGCTACAGTGGCCTCGTACCGGCTATGTCGCCCAGTTGGATAATCAGAAGATCTTGCTGAATTGGTTTCAAGTTGAATCAGTATCTGCGTCCCAACAGGTGCATCCGTCAAGACGTCCAAGAAAAGCTGTTTTGTGCCTGTTGTGTAGTCTGTGACATCTCCAAGTACGTTGGGCAAGTCATAGACGAGGACATCAAAGGCTTCAGAAGAATTTCGCACGTACTGTCCAATGCGATTTGAGTTATTTACCGAATTGGGATTAGGATTTTGGACTTCCGTCAAAACCCCAGAAGAGAATGCAGCTGTAGCTAATCCAACCTCATCGAAGTTTTCGAGACTATTCGTTCGAGAAAGGCCTGCTGCAATCTCCATTGTGAAAGTTTGATCACCACAAGGCGTATTCACTTCTGCACGAAGCGTTCCTGGCTGGTTGTTCCATTCAACTTGGACACTCGATGTGCCTTGCCCGCTGAGGATGTTTACACCGGGCGGCACAGACCATGTCACTGTAGCAGGTGTTTCAAGATTGAGAAGGCTGTACTGGCCTACGCGCGGTGTAGCGGAAAGGAATCGGTCCCCAACGATGGAAGGTTTGTTGCCATCATATAGCCGTAAATAGTCAACTTTCATGGTTGCTGGAAAGATCCCAGCACTTACCGTACCTCCAAAATTTCCTCCCACTGCCATGTTGAGCAGTAAGTGAAAGTCATGATCAAAAGGCCAGCGCTCGGGTAGTAGGTCTGAACGCCTTTTGGTGCTGAACAAGAAATCGTCGATGTACCAGCGGATGATATTTTCTTCCCATTCTACCGCGTAAACATGATACTCTTCTCCAAAATCCCCATCGACGGAGGTTATCGTTGCTCCAGTTTGTGAATTGGCAGGTGAAGGTTGACCATAGTGTAGCGTGCCAAACACTTTGGCTTTCTGGTTTCCGACCCATTCCATTACGTCAATCTCTCCCGATTGAGGCCAAAAGCCATACGGTTCGTCTGTTGATAGCATCCAGAAGGCTGGCCAAAGTCCACCGCCACTTGGTAATTGAATGCGAGCCTCTATTCTTCCGTAGGTAAAGTCAACCTTATTGATGGAACGGATACGGGCAGAAGTGTAGTTGCTATTGCCAATTCGCTGATTTCGAGCCGTGATGCTTAACTCTCCATTTGCTACCACTCCATTGGCTTGCTGATAACTCTGTAGCTCATTGTTACCCCAACCACACAGATTGATGTCGCAGCCATCTCCTATCTGATAACTCCAGTTGTCGAGGTTGAGGCTGTTGCCATCAAATTCATCAGACCAGATGAGGTTGGGGCATTGCGCAAAGCCAGCTAGCGAAAACGAAAGAAAAGCAATGGCGTAGAGTAGG
>CALDTK010000343.1 GCA_937924035.1 uncultured Saprospiraceae bacterium
GAGCATCGCCTGCGGGAAGTCATCTCCAATCACGCCTACAAGGCGTACAGGCTTGACAAACTGGGCCCCAGCGAGGCAAATGAACGGAGCAGCACCTCCGATTATTCCTTCTCTTTTGCCGAGAGGAGTTTCAATATTATCTAGTGCTAGAGAGCCAACAGTGAGAAGAGCCATAAAAAAGGTGATTTTTGCACGCGCAAAGATTGCAATATTTCCGAGAGGCGGTTACATTTGCGCTCGCTTTGGTGAAAACCAATCAACAAGCCCTCATAGCTCAGTTGGTTAGAGCGGTTGACTGTTAATCAATAGGTCCCTGGTTCGAGCCCAGGTGAGGGCGCATCAAGAAGGTCCGTTACGAGAGTAGCGGGCCTTTTTTTGTTCGTAGCCAGCGGCTGCCGCTTTCCGAAGCGGGCTGGCAGATTGTGAAACGTTGTTTTTACCTATCCCTAAAGGACTTACGGCTTCGCAAGAGAGCAAGAGTCGCAAAACAGGAAATTGAGTTTCTCGTCAAGTCATCGCAGCGCAAATTCATAAAGGAGCAAGGCGCCCGCAGTCGAGACGTTCAATTTAAACGCCAAGAAGGGGCCAGCTTCGTAAAGCGGAAGCCTCCTTTTAACTTGTTCAGCTTCTAGCAACGAAGTAGTCTAAATACCAGCAGTGAAACGGTCCATAAACAAGCCTCCGACTTATTTATTCGCCAGCTGACCGCAAGCAGCGTCAATGTCCTTTCCTCTACTCCTGCGCACTGTAATCATCACTCCACGCTCACGAAGGACTCTCGCAAAGCGATCCAAGACCTGCGGATCACTTTTCATAAACTCCCCACCCTCGATGGTATTGTATTCGATCACATTGACACGGACTGGGAAGCGCTTGCACAAATTTGCTAGTGCATGGGCATCTTCTTCCGAATCATTGAAACCGCGTAAAGCGATGTACTCGTAACTAATTCGATTGCCAGTTAACTTGTAATACTCTTCCAAAGCATCCATCAAAACTTCCAAATTATTGGAATCGTTGATCGGCATAATATTCGACCGCTTCTTGTCATCGCCAGCATGAAGGCTCAATGCTAGATTCACCTTTGACTGGTCGTTGGCCAATCGTAAAATCGCCTTTGCTATGCCTGCTGTAGAAATGGTGAGACGACGTGGAGACATCCCCATTCCTTGAGGTGAAGTGAGTAGTTCTATCGAGCGCATCACTGGTGCGTAGGCCAGTAAGGGCTCACCCATGCCCATGTAAACTACATTGGTTAGACCACGGCCATACACCTCCTCACATATATCATTGACTCGTTTGACCTGGTCATAGATCTCACCTGCAGTCAGGTTACGAATACGCTTCATTTTCCCCGTCGCGCAAAATGAACAGGTTAAACTGCAACCGATCTGAGAACTGACGCAAACCGTATATCGATCATCCTTTTCCACAGGAATAAGCACAGATTCCATCAAATGCCCATCATGAAGTTTCCAGCGTAGCTTAATTGTACCGTCCTCACTCTTCTGGCGAATATCTTCCGTTAGTGTAGGGACATTGAAGTGCTTTTTGAGGTTTTCGCGTAAGCTCAAACCCAAATTGGTCATCTTATCAATGTCTGTCTCCCCATGCTGCCATAGCCACTGATTGAGCTGTTTGAGGCGAAACTTCTTCTCACCTTGTTCATCAAACCAAGCGACTAATTCCTCTTGACTCAGCTCGCGTAAATCACGTTTTGTGATCTCCGAAGGAATTGATTTTTCTGGCGTTACGTCGGACATATGCGATCCAAGAGGAAGATTCGTTAGGAATAGAACTCAGATGAAAATTTACGCAAAAGCGAAATTCAAATAACTAGAGTTGTATTCATAGATGCCGCAAAGGTACTCCCTCCAATTTCGATATTCGAAGAGGTTTAAAGTGCACCTTCTTCCAACTAACTTGCCCTCCGAATGGCTTTAGACTCTCGACAATGGAAACTGACTCTCGGGATCCTCGGTTTGCTCATCGTGATTGGTAGCGTCCTTTCTGCGAGGTACTTGGTACAATCACTGGCTAAGGAGGAACAAGACAAGGTTGAGCAGTGGATCATTGCTTCGAACTCCATACTCGAAATGAGTGATGAAGAAGCCGCCATTTGTGACCTTACACTGCCTCAAGCCATTCTCAGTAACAACCGGACGATCCCTATGATCATTGTCGGCGATCGAGGTGAAATCATCAGCGGAAAGAACTTTGGAGTGAAACGCGATGAGGATAGTACCTATCTCGCTAGAAAGCTGCAAGAACTTCAAGAAGAAGGGGCCACACCAATTCAGTATCAAGGCAACAGGTTGTATTTTTCAGAAAGCACTCTTCTAAAGAGACTTCGCTATTTTCCATACATACAATTAGCCTTGCTTGGAGCATTTATCATGCTCGCATATTTCGCCTTTAGTGCAGTCCGGAAATCTGAGCAAAATCGCGTTTGGGTTGGCATGGCCAAAGAGACTGCTCACCAGTTGGGGACGCCGATTAGTGCCATTATGGCCTGGGTTGATCACCTCAAGGAAGAATACACAGGCGATGAGGAAATTGATATGATCGCCAACGAAATGGGGCGAGATGTGGATCGTCTACAGCTAGTCGCTGACCGTTTCAATAAAATTGGATCTACGCCAGAGTTGGGCCCAGAGCCAGTCGCAGATGTAGTAGAGGAAGTTTATAATTATATGTCGAAGCGAGCACCACGGAAAATGGCCTTTTCGCTCGACCTTGGGAATTGCGTCCGTACCTGTCACATTGCGATCAACAGACACCTCTTTCAATGGGTGCTTGAAAACCTCGTACGTAACGCGCTCGATGCCATGGATGGACAGGGAACACTAGTGCTTTCGGCCTACGTGGCGGGTGATCTTGCCTGCATCGAAGTGAAGGATTCGGGTAAGGGAATTCCAGCCAATAAGCACAAAACAGTGTTTCGACCTGGCTACACCACCAAAAAACGAGGTTGGGGTTTGGGCTTAAGCCTTGCAAAACGGATTATTGAAGAGTACCACGGTGGCAAAATTTTTGTAAAGGAAAGTACGGTTGGCAATGGTAGCACCTTCGCAGTTGAAGTGCCTGTAGCCAATTAGAGCACCCACGACGCACTGCCGTGGGATTGGGAAACCCCCTACTGGCGTATGCGTAACTTACTTTTTCTCATCCTGTGCTGTAGCACGCTCGGAGCCTTTGCACAAATTGAAGTTGTCTTCCTTGACGAGCTTGGGGATGCCATGTACGGCGTCAATGCCAACAACGAGGATTTCAGTTTTACAGCTACCTCAGACTTCGAAGGACGTATACAAGTACCTGAGCTCAAGATGACAGATGTTGTCACCTTCAAGGTTATTGGCTACGAGCCGATCACGAAGTCGATGGTAGAATTGTCGAGACTTCAAGCTGGTGCTAAGTATGGTGAAGGAATTTCGCTTTCGCTAAAACCTGCCACAGAGCTCCTCGAAGAAGCCGTTGTTGTCGGACGGCGGGATGATGTAGCAACCGATATCCCTTGGACGGTGGCTATGGTCACTTCTAAAGATATCGCTTCGATAAACCCGCAGACTTCTGCCGCTGCGCTTGAAAGTTCAGGTGAGGTTTTCGTGCAAAGAAGTCAGATGGGAGGTGGAAGTCCAGTTATCCGTGGCTTCGAAGCAAATCGAGTCTTACTCGTCGTTGACGGTGTTCGACTGAATAACGCCATATATAGAAGCGGACACTTGCAAAACTCAATCACGGTAGATCCTTCAATGCTCGATCGGGTGGAAGTACTTTTTGGCGCAGGGAGTCTGCTTTATGGGTCAGATGCACTTGGCGGGGTAGTTCACTTTCGTACGAAAGAACCGCAACTACATATCGAAGGAACAGATCGCAGTGGAGGTAATTTCTTTACCCGCTTTTCGAGCGCAAACCTCGAAAAGACAGCACACGTCGATTATAATCTAGCGAGTAAAAAATGGGCTAGCCAGACGAGCATCACCGTTTCCAGTTTTGATGATTTACGATCGGGAACCAACTACAACCACGAATACATCACTTTCGGTCAAACGCCATTTTACGTTCCTGACGGAGAAACAGGAGAGGTCCGAGCAAACTCTGATCCTTTCATTCAAAGAGGCACTGGGTATGATCAGATCGATGTAATGCAGAAGATCAAATGGCAGATTGGAAAAGAACGCTATTTGCTCTTCAATGCTCAGTATTCTAATTCGAGCGACGTGCCGCGCTACGACCAGCTTTCCCAAGTCAGCGGAGATCGCCCTAGTGATTTGGAGTTTGCAGAGTGGTACTATGGCCCGCAACAACGCATTTTTGGATCTGCACGTCTCGTATCTTCGAAAAAGACCGCACTACACGACCGTGCGCAGTGGATTGCAGCATATCAGAAATTAGATGAGGATCGATACGACCGTAAGCTCGATGCGATGTGGCGTAATTTCAGCTTTATCGATGTAGGAGTGAGTAGTCTCACGTTCGACGCAGACAAGTATTTCGGCGAAGACAGGGCACACCGAGTGAGTTATGGTTTCGAAGGTCAACACAATACCGTGGCAAGTATTGCTGGTCGGACACGTCTATTTGATGATGCCGTACTCCTCGACCAAATTTCGCGCTACCCAAGTGGTGGATCTACCTTAACAAGTGGTGGAGTTTATACCACGTATAAGTATGGCGCACCAGGCTCGAAGTTTAATGCTCAAGCTGGACTGCGCTATTCGGCTGTTCACCTAAGTGCGGTATTCGGGAATGACTTACTGACCGAACCAGTAGACTGGCCGCAACAGCTTCGAGATGGAGTGTCAAGCCTAAATTCAGCTATAACTTGGGCGACAGGGTTCACTTTTGCACCTGTAGAGTCAACAAAGATTCAAGTGCTTGCATCAACGGCTTTCCGTGCGGCAAACATTGATGACTTCGGTAAAATGCGCGTCAAGAATGGGTTTGTTTCAGTACCCAATATAGATCTTGCTCCAGAGCGCGCCCTGAATGCAGAATTCACGCTTACGCAAAACTTTGGCCGCTTACGCAGCAGTGGATTCGCTGCTAGTATAGGCGCTACAGCCTTCTATAGTAGGATTCAAGATGTAGTTGTTCGTGCCAATGGAGCCTTGCCCAATGGTGATACCACCTTTGTCAGCAGTGGTGATGTTTATCGCGTGCAGGTCAATACCAATGCAGATGAAGGTGAAGTCCGTGGAGTTGGGCTCAAAGCCGATTTTACATACGGGAAAAACCTCAGTTTCGCTGCTCGAGCTACGTACACTGAAGGGACAGCATTTGATACAGATGGAAACGAAACGCCGCTTGCTCATATCCCACCTGTATACGGTCAAGGTGTACTGAAGTATTCGGTTGGTGTATATACTCTTCGAGGTACTTATCGCTTCAATCGGTTGAAGGCATGGGAAGATTACGCTCCGGCTGGATCGAGTGACAACGAGGATCTTGCCATCGAAGGAGTGGGTACACCGGCTTGGTCAACTGTTGATTTTCACATCGAAGCCCAGCTCAACAAGAAGCTGCGTCTACAAGGCGGAGTTGAGAATATCGCAGACCTGCATTACCGTACATTCTCTTCAGGGGTGAGTGCACCAGGCAGAAACTTTATTGTTTCGTTGCGGGGGAGTTTTTAAGAAATGATCCTCAGCTCTGGGTACCTTTGATGATGTGATACCCGTAACCGCCATTGAGCAAAGTCTCGATCATCTAACTAGTGAGGCCACGCTTGAAGAAGCAATGTTGGCTTTTGCACAGGAGCAAACAGCTTTCCTGCAATACCTTCAAACAGAAAGCTTTGAACTGCTTACCCAAGACGAACGGGACTATCTCCAGTTTTTACTCTTGGTTATGTATGGTGCATCGACTTGGGCTGCTGAAAATGACGAAAAGGACCGTCCTAAACTTGCCATGATTAGTGGGGAAGACATCGAAAGCTGGGACGAACGTTGCTGGGAGTGGATGCAGGCTTCGGTAGGTAAGCCTATGGCAACTCGACTTGATAAGTTTTTTAATGAAATCAATCAAGAAGAACTTCTGGCTTTTGCTGAAGATTCGCTTGTTGATAGCGATGAGGAAGGAGAAGGAGCAAACCTATTCGTTTCAGGACCTAGCAGGGAATTAGGCTTTGTAACACTCGCTGTTTTTGTAGCTGGAATCGATGAGCAGTTACAAGTCTGGGAAGCTGAATAGCCTCGACCTAACTCCGTTTTCGACCTTTCTCTTTTATAAGGATAAATCAAGCCCCTTTTGCGAAGCCTTAACTTTGCATATTTGCCGCCCGTCTAGGACGCCTTATGATTGAATCTCTCAAATCCTTCGCTAAAGCTGCGTTGAAGCGATTGCCTTTTGCGCTTTCGCAAAACCACGGCTATGATCTTCAGACGAAGAAGATCTTGCGTCAATACTTGAAGGAGGACAGCAATTGCATCGATGTAGGCTGCCACAAAGGTGAGATTCTAGAACTCATGTTGGCCGCAGCACCTAAGGGGCAGCATCAAGGTTTTGAGCCTATTCCTGCAATGGCTTTGGCCTTACGGCAAAACTTCAAGCAGTACACCAACTGCACGATACAAACTTTGGCGCTGAGTAATGAAAAGGGAACCGCCGATTTCAATCATGTCGTCAGCAATCCAAGCTATAGCGGTTTGAAAAAGCGAGCCTACGACAGAGAAGGTGAAGTTGATGAAACCATCACCGTAAACGTTGAGCGCCTCGATGATGTACTACCTCCTGACCATAGAGTAGACCTCATCAAAATTGATGTGGAGGGAGGAGAATTGGGCGTGCTGCAAGGGGCTACTCGAATCCTCAAGACGTACAAACCAATCGTAATTTTTGAGCACGGGCTTGGCGCGTCAGACTTTTATGGCTCAACTCCTGGGCAGGTGTATGCTGTTTTGGCGAAAGCTGGACTAAGCATCTCACTCCTCAAGGACTTTTTGGGAGGAAAGCCTCCAATGACGGAAGCGGAATTCATACGTCAATTTGAAGAGCGCCTCAACTATTACTTTGTAGCAAGCCCAGCTTAGAACGTTTGCTACAGCTCGTCGACAATAAAAAAGCCATCGTCTCCTTGCTTTTGATAGAGCGGCATAACGATGAGGCCATCTTTTGGCGATAAGACCTCCCCATTTGCATCATCAGCAAGGTGTTCATCTTTTTTGATGGGGTCGAAATTCCGATAGCCTGGACGCATTATGAATTTGTCCTCAACTGTGATGCTGTGGCTTAGTGCAAACCTTACCAAGTAGGGGAGGCCTTCCGTGCTTGCTTTTAAAATATCATCGTGTCGACCTTCCACATCGCGAGGGTGGACAGATCCAATACTTCGCATAGTCTTAACCAAAGCGCTTACAGCTCGATCTACAGATAAGGGGTCGTCGTGCTGGCCAGATTCAAAGACGAGGCTTACAGTTGAGACGCCTAAGTTGGCGGTTGTGAAATAGTGAAGACTTGTACCCGAAATACCGTCTAGCATCCCCAAAATAACGGGTGCACGAAGGTCTAAAGCGATAGCTCGGGCTCCTGGAGAATCGTCAACGATCGAGAAGACGCCTCCATCTGCCGTAGTCGTATGCAAATCAAGAACGACCACATGTGAAGGTTGGTAGTTGCTTATTTCGGCTCGAATCGTCTGTGTTAATTCATAAGCTTCAAGTTCCTCATCTTGTAATTCACCTTCAGCTTTAAGTGCTGCTACGCGGTCTGGACTTAGTGATCGATTTAAGTCTTCTTGGATGAATCTTCGCTTTTTAGCATAAGCTTGGCGATTTCCTATTACGCCAACGAAGCGACCCCGATACATAAAATCGGGTCTATTGATGCGTTCGAATGCCAGCATTTCTAGCAGTTGCTCCACAGCAAGTACACCAGCAGGTTCGTTGCCGTGCATGGCGCCAATAGCGATAAGAAGAGGACCTCCTTCAGCCCCGTCAAATCTTCCAATTATTCGTTCTCGCTTTGCAGGAATTTGATTACTCATCCTCGATCTCTCCGATGATTTCTAGGCGAACAAGTTCAATTTTAGTGTCGCTTACTTCTTCCAGAACAAACCTGCGACCATTGACATCGATGTATTCACCTTGCTCTGGAATTTTACCCATCAGCATGATGATGTAGCCAGAGAGCGTCGTGTATTCTGCATCATTGGGCAGCTCGATTGCTTCGAATAGTTCGTTGATGAAGGCTATTTCAAGTCGACCACTTAGGAGATAAGTGTTGTCGCTTAGTTGCTCTGCAGTGTAATCTTCTTCGTCGTGTTCGTCGGCGATTTCTCCGAAGATTTCTTCTACGATATCTTCAAGCGTTATGAGTCCAGTGAGTGTACCATATTCGTCAACGACCGCGGCAATAGACTTACGAGCGCCTATGAATCGTTTGAGCAAGTCGCTTAATCGCATCGCTTCTGGTACGAACCACATTCCTAGTGCAATCGGCTTTAGTGCACGTGGACTATTGAGCAGCTGCTGGTGGTGGATATAACCGAGCACGTTATCAATATCATCTTCATAAACGACGAGTCGGCTGTGCTTCTTGGTAGCAAAGAGTTCAACTAATTCACTGACAGGTTCGGCGACGTCAATCGCGACGATCTCATTTCTAGGTACCATCACCTCTCTAACCCTGAGGTCATTAAAATTCAGGGCATTCTGGAAGAGGTCTGGATCGATGCTTTCTTCGTCATTTTCCATCGCATCGGAGTGCGACTGAATGATGTACTGCTCTAAATCAAGACGACTAAAGGTGGTGTCGGGTGCTTCGATTTCTTGACGAGTAACGATGGAAAGGAATTTTTCCGAAAAGCGAATCATCAGCCACGCTAATGGGCTAAGTAGTACGCGGAAGAAGTTGATCGGGTAGGCGAGAAAAAATAGTGCCTTCTCGGCAAAAACTTCGAAAAGAGCCTTTGGTAAAAACTCCCCAAAAATCAAGACGACGATCGTAATCAGAATCGAATTAACCAGTAAGATGCTCACCTCCGAGCTGAAAAATTGACTTACCCATGGAGTGAGTAGGGCGCCTGCCATCGCAGTAAGCGCAACCATTGCAAGGTTGTTCCCAACAAGCATGGCACCCATAAAGTCCGCAGGCTTGTCGTAAAACTTCGCTAGAATTTTACCTCGTCGCTTGGAACGCTTTCGTTTCAGCTCAATGAGCAGCTTGTTCGCACTCACAAATGCGATTTCTGTCCCAGAGAATAGTCCTGAAAGCAACAAGAAAAGAACGATCAAGAGGATCGTAGAAAGCATTGGGTAGGTTTTGTACGAAAGTCACAGCGAATTTAAAATGCTCCGATTTAGGATTTCTTAAACGCGATCTAAGAAAGCAAAGTAACGCTTTCGTCCATTACAAATACGAAATTAGGTGTCGAATGTTGGAAGGGGTGCCGTTGAACAGATTTTCATAGTCCTATTTAATGGGGATTAGCCCGCGGTTAGCAGTTACGCTACGCTTTCTGTCTTCTATTTAACCACGGAAAACACCGATATAGATCCTCCGCATTCGCTCCGCATACTGATCTTAACGATGCTTTACAGGCACGTCATAAGCTCGACTTTACAGCATTCAGGTCATAGGATAGCTTGAACAGGTGTACCTTAGAGATAGGTTAGGTGGAGTGCGACTTTTCCACATTTCGTATATGTCTGATATATTAAACATGTTTTCGAAAAAAAGTACTATGAAATTTGTATTGTTATTCTGCTTTACTGGATTATTAGTCCACAACGTTTTTACGCAAAACACTAGCATTAGCCCTGACATGTCATCTGCTATGGAAATGGCGGAAATTATCGTAGAAGGGGAAGTAGTTGGCGAGGCGGTCGTAAGCAAAGATGACGATGGCTTGATATCGACTTTCACTATTAGAGTAATCAATTCGCTTAAAAGTGACATACAAAAGGGCTTCATAGAAGTAATAATCCGAGGAGGAGTTACAGACGATCTCATTCAGACTTCAGCACATGGCGGAAGCTTAAAAAGGGGTGAGTATGGTATATTTCTCTTACACTTCATCGGAAATAGGCAGCGATTAGCTCTTCTCAATGGGAACTATGGGAAAATCACACCATTAAAGTATGATTACGAACATGGTGCAATTTGGTGGGGAGAAGTGGAGAAACATAAAAGCTGGAGGCAGTTAAAAGAGACTATCGGAAATTATCTCGGCCATGATTTAACAATTAAACCACTGAATCTGACTTTTTCGGAGAGTTCAGCTTCAGATAAAGAGCTTTGTGTTAAGATAGCCAACCCTAAGCCTAATTACGAAGATAAAAGCGTAGAATTTGATGTTTTGGCGAAGAGTAGCGTCGCAGGTTTGAAATTTGGTAGAGCGGAAGTGCTGATTAATTATCCTGAGGGTAATTTGGGAGAATTCATAGTCCAACAAGAAAAAATTGAGGCTGAAAAAAGCGACATGACAAATGGTGATGCTTACACTGTTGAGGTGTTAGACCAGACTAAAAATCAAATCAACTTGAGTATAGACTCAGATTGCAATGGTGAAGACCCACATTACGTTCTTGACACGGCCTATGAAAAACTAGCTAAAATAACGGTGTTCGTTGAAGAATGGGGCGATCTTGGAGAAATGTCTGTTGAAGAATTCGGAGTTAGTGGAACAGCCGAATATTTGGTACCAAATTCTTTCAATGGAAGTACTGATGGGTGCGATGACTTCGATTTTTTATGTGGAGATACTGATGGGAGTTTTAACTTTAAGGCTTGCTCCATGCTTGCCTATGAGGGGTCAATCTTTAATGCTGGAATCAATGAAACGATTACGTTCACAGGAGAAGATTTAGGACTTCCTAGTACCGCTGAAATAGCAATACCAAGAGCTAATTCTGGAGGAACTTCTAGGTTGCTGTTCAAGGCTGATCGAGAGGATATAATCGATAATTGGTCTAGTACAACTATAACTGCTAAAGTACTAAACAAAATGGCGGGTAGTCCAGGGAGTCCTGAGTCGGCAAGCTCTGGGCTCTGGCAAATATTTCCAGAAGGTTTCGATGGCGTAAGACTTCCATGTGAGACATCCGTTGAGGTTGGATATTCTATATCTGGCGGTGTAATTGGACCTGATGACTTAACAGAACAGAGAAATATTTTTCCCATAGCAGGACTTCAGAATAGATTTGGCTATCCACAGACAACGGCATTGGAAGTGTATGTTGACGGTGCGAGCATAGCAAATGCTTTCTCAGTAAATGATCTGGCTGAATTCGAAGAAATAGTTCAGGCAGTCATATGCGAATGGGAGAAAACTGGTGCAGTCGAGATAATTATAATGGGACTGCCACACCACCAGCAAGAAATCCTATAGATCCTGCTCCTACAAGTACTGTGACGACAATTAGCTTTAATAATTCAGGCTCATCTGGGGCTCTAGCTGAAACGTTGAATTCATTCCTTTCTGGAGACCGATGTGGAGCCAATACAGGTCTATATAAAGTCGATGCGGATATCACAATTAACGGCGATATATTTTGGCATACAGGTGCTTCTGGCGAAATTTCTGCGGTTCAGTACGATTTGACTTCAGTGTTGTTGCATGAATTTGGTCATGTACTTGGACATGCACATGCCTGCGACACGGATTTAGATAATGGTTCTAACGATGATCGGCTCATGTACTTCTCTATTGGAGCTGGTCAGATTAAGAGGTCGATTGACGTCTATGGTGAGTTTGGAGTAATTAACTTTTGGGATTACGTTGAGATTGAAACTGGTCCGAGTTCACAATGTGGTAATGATATAGATGGTATCCCCGTAATACCTGTTAACACTGACCCATCCCTAGATGGTTGTGATGGTACAAGCTCTGTAAAAGAATCGATTACAGATAAATCGTCAAACTGCTTTGATATATCACTACTCAATGATAATATTTATTTGAAGATGCAGGATATGGCTGGAGAGCCAAGTAGAGTTCAAATATTTACTATGCAAGGTCAACTAGTTTCAGATCATGTAGTTCCCTCAAATCAACAACGTCTATCAGTACCTTCTTTACAACTAGTGCCATCTACTCCGTATGTTATTTCTGTCGTTTCCTCTTCAGGTGCACAATGCGGGCAAATACTCATTAGATGAGTAAATTTTTGATTTTCATTTCGATTTTAATCGTGTCGTGTTCCACGAACTCAAATATTGTTGGAAGTGAGGGCCGCAACCCATATGACTACAACGTTTCTTGCGTGGATATTAATAAGGAAACAAGTTTCAAAGAAATCATTGAATTGAGCAATGAACGGGTGTGTAATTTCTCGGTTGTCGATTACCGTAGAAGTCAATCTGAGGTTGATAGTTTAGAGAAAGTGTTTCGTGCTTTTAAGGACAAAAAGAGTAAAGCCATAGTACCTCTACTGGAGCAGTGTCTGTCAAAAAACGTCTTAGATTCTTTGCAGAAGTATTCAAAGCCCTATACTTTCCGAGTTTCTACCTTTAGCGAAAGGACAGAATCCTCTTTTTCTTAAAGGTATGTACACTTTGTCGTACATAGAGATAAGATCATTGAGGTTACAGCTGGTACTCGTGGGAGTCAATATTAATCCTTTCGTTCAGGTAAACCAGAAAAGATTAGAATAAACGAAGCATGGCCGCACGGCACGGCGCGTTCGCAACAGTAAATCGTTGAGGCGACTCCAGCCCAGAAATTTCCCCCGTGCTACGCACGTCCTTGCGCAACAAATTTGCAGTGCTTCCGCAGTTGACATCCGCTTGGCTCTTGACGGCAATTCACTCATCGTCTAATTATTCTGGAAACCATAAACGATAGGAGTATACCATGACCGATCAGACATCAAACAAACCGCAATTAGCTATTTATACCCGAGTGCTACAAAAGGACGGTATGACGAAGCTAGGATCACGCATAGGCGCAGGATTTAGCCATAGCAACGGCGAAGGCTTCAATATCTACCTAGATGCTCAACCGATACCGATTAACGGCCGCATAGAGCTAGTGGCATTCGACAACCGTGAAACAGAGTAGGGGAGCCAACCATGTATCTTAAGTATGACGGTATCAGAGATGGTGGCGACACCCGCGATGATTTGCACTTCGCAGTATTTGAAAGCAATTCAAAATACTACGTAAGGATCAACGATTGGGACGGTGAGTTACATACACAAACGATGTACAGTTTCAATACCTTTCCAGAGGCTCAGGAGTATGCCTATGGATACATCGATGCCACTCGCGAATACCGCATATAATTAATGCGTCGATCCCCGCACTCGTGCGGGGGCGACACATCAAACAAACATAGCACAGAAAGGAGGCCGAAAGTGGCCACTAAGAAAAAGTATCAAAACAAGCCCAAAGAAGACCTGTGTCAGATGGTCACAGACAAGATTGTATCACTTCTAGAAACGCAGCTAAAAACAGATGCACCACGTCGCCAATGGATCATGCTGGGAGCCGACGCCGGCCCCGCTAGGAATCCAGCAACCAAGAACATCTATCGAGGTATTAACCAGTTCCTCCTGAGCATGGAAATGATGTTTGGCCCCGAAGGTTTTCACCTCAACCGATGGCTAACCTTCAAGCAAACCAAGGAGAAGGGCGGTAACGTTATCAAGGGCAGTAAATCAACGCCCGTTCTGTTCTTCAAACCGATCAGGCTAGATCGTGACGGCAAATACTACAGTGAAGAGGCACTCAACAGCATGTCACAGGGGCAGCGTCAGGCTATCGGTCTTCATAAGATACCAATGGCAAAAAAATACGCGGTTTTCAATGTGAGCCAATGCGAGAATTTGCCAGATGCATTCTACGAGGCTCCTCCACAAGAACCGCTATCAGATATGCAACAGGATGATCGAGCTGAGGATCTACTTATAAGAGCAACTGAGCGCATGGGCGTTGATCTCCAAATTAAAGAGAGTAATCGTGCTTTTTACGACTGTGCGGCAGTTCCAGATCGTATAGTGTTGCCCTTACGTGAGCAATTCAGAGGTGCAGCAGAAAGGTTTTACAGTACAGCTATGCACGAGCTAAGCCATGCTACGGGTCACAAATCAAGACTTGCGAGAACATTCGGTAAAGCTCATGGCGATATTGAGTACGCAAGAGAAGAGGTTGTAGCAGAATTATCGAGTGCCTACGTTACATCGCATATGGGTATCGAAATGCCGATCACTGAGAATGTCGAATACATCCGAGGCTGGTTGTCTCTCCTAAAGCAGGATAAAAAGGCTATCGTATCTTGTGCATCAGCGGCTTAGAAAGCCAGTGATTTGATTTTAGAGGGCACGCCCTATCAAATACACTAATTAGCAACTAAGCTTTCTAGGCCCAAACATCTAGCATTTCTAATATTGACGCGTATTTTGTCAAATACGCGTCAAAGGCTGCGATTGGAATGTACTATCTAATGTGGTTTTAATATATATTAGAAGGATGTACATGTATAAACTTCTCATTCTTACAATTTCCCTAACCACAACTTTATCATTTAGCAGTACTGCTCAAGATGATATAAATAACCCTCCAGATGCTTCTGGAAGCACTCAGGATGGATGCCTTAACGAAGGTTCATTATTTGATTGTAGTCTGCACCCTGAAAATTGCGGGGACAATAAGTCGGGCTTTCGCACATTTCATCCTACCAACTCACTGGTAGAGTCAATAAACGAATCGCCATCTTCATTGCTAGGAGACTTAGAAGACGACAACTACACACTAGAATTTTCACGAGTTACTGAAAGTAGCTCTCACGAGGATAGATTATTTACTTTTTACCAGCAGTACTACAAGAATGTAAAAATTGCTGGTGGAGGTGTAACTGTAGTTCATGAGCGAGCAAACTGGGGGCCAGACGGGCCAGAGCCTTACGATCCTTGCGATAACATTATCTCTTTTCGACCCTACATGGTAGGAGGCATTAATGTATCGGACCCTGAAGGACTAAAGCTAACCAACGATGAGATACTGGGAATTCTTGATAACCAATCAGTCATCGAAGACTCGTTCATTGAGTTTATAGATCTTTCAGATGGCTGTGAACTTTCTTTAATACAGAAGGTCAACTATAGGCTCAATGGAAATTCTAAATTAGCAATAATCAAATTAGATGATGATTCTATCATTTACGATGCTAATGATATCCTCCACAAAAACGCCCCGACTGTTACAATGGGAGACCAAGATCTAGATGATACTGATGATGGAGGCACGACATCGTTGGCTTCTTCTGACGGTAGAGTTTTCACATATGATTTTAATCAGTTGATTTCATCAACTGATTTCTGGGCTGAAGATTTCGCCCCTAATCTGATTCCTTTTTCACCATCTGCTGTGTTATGGGATGCTAGTCATGCTGATTTAAGCGCTTATCAAGCACACTTTTTAGTAGGCGAAGCGGTAGGCTTTTTCGATGATTTAGGGATAGAGTTCCAAAGAGTTCATGTAGGAACCAATGCTACTGGAGCTAATGCTGGCGCGCTAAGGGACTCCAGGCCAGCTGGAGACACTTGGATAACATTTGGGACTTCAGGAGGGACCACAACAGCAGTTATGAGCGTAGTAGGTCATGAAATGGGTCACGCAGTTGTAAATCAATTTTTACCATATGTCGGTACAGCAGCCTCGCTACACGAAGGTCTTTCTGATATGTTTGGAGCGTACATGGAGTCATTGTTGACAGGTAATGCTAATTGGGTCATGGGAAGTGGGAATGGTAGTTATGTGCCTCTAGTTGATCGAAACTTACAGCATCCCAATACCGATTGTTTCAACGATGTCGCAAACCTTGTGTTCAATTCACGACACGATAGGTCTGTTCCTCTTGGGCACTGGTTCTATACTTTGGCAGAAGAAGGGGAAGGAACAATTCCAATGGAGAGTATTCTTAGGATATTGATTGATGCTCTTTCTGGCCGTCCAGCTGACGATTTTCGTACAGACTACCGTGATCTAATGGAAGCGACGATGGATGTTGTTTTACAGGACTTTGGGTTTTGTAGTAAAGAATACGTTGCTTTCAGTAACGCATGGAATGAGATATGCATTCCAACAGGGTTCCCTGTTACTGATCAAGAAACATTTTGTGATTTGGTATTGACAGGCCCATCAAATTTTTGCGAGGAATCTCCATATCAGTCTTTTTGTGTTCAAACAGGCCTTGCAACGACCCGTTATCGATTTTACATTTTAGGAAGAGACAACACAGATTTCGAGTCAAGTTGTGGGATGAATGGTAATTCACAGGAAGTATCAGGCTGTAGTTGCTTGTCACTGACTCAATTGCCAGACTTCCCATTCTATCCGCAGAAAATCAAGATCGTAGTTTATAATTTAACACACGGCCCTGAATATAAGGTGGAACAGACTGTCACTATTTATGATTGTGATGGAGATGATTTAACGTGTTATGAGTATTACAATCAGGACAATGGTTTAATTGCTCCAGAGTCTACTTTACCGTCTGCCATGACAACTGCAATTCACACATCGGATTTGTTAGAAATTAACCTTGGTGCTGATGTAGTGACTTACTTATCAAATCCGTCAGGACAAGTACTGTACGAGGGTAAAGCAACGGGAGTTCGTAATTTTTATCGATATCTTCCAGCTGGCATTTACTTTCTTACAGTTGTTAATGAACAAACTAATGAAGTCACTACACAATTACTTTATCATGATTAGTATTCGCGTAATACTAGCTGTATTTATTCTGCTCCTGATTTGTTGTCCCCTGTATTCACAGTCTTTAGGCTCAGCATTACGTATTAATGCAGGGCTGCAATCAGGTGCAACCAATTTCAAATCATCAGGAGAGCAATGGGTCTCTTTAGATGAGAATCCCTTTTACATCGCTCCTTTTGCTACTATAGGGCTCGAATCTGATGATGGGCCTTGGGGCTTTAATTTTTCGTTGTCAGCTCCACTTAGAAGGAACTCCTATAGAGATATAGACCAGTCCAACATTATCACTGAAATCCCATACTGGGACTATTCTTTCAGATCTGTTTCTATTGACGCCGACGTCACCTATCTTGTTGGCAACAGATTTAGGGTCTTTGCAGGCCCTTTCATTCAATTGTTGCATAGCTCAAAGCGGTCTCTTAATAGGTATAGCGAAGCTGTTGATTACAATAGCAGCTTTACCGGGGTAAATGCTGGGGTTAATTTAACACTTGACCGCATAGTTATCGGTGTCTTCTTTGCTTCATCTTTAAGGAGGGTAGATATTTATACCTCTTCGATGACTCATCGATCCGCTCAATTAAGATTGGGTTATGTAGTAGTTAAATAGTCATCATACTTGATATTTCTAAGTGTAAGTGCGTAAAAATGTTGAGGTGCAGCAGAGCGGCTCTATAGTACAGCGATGCATGAAATGGTTTACTCCACTGGCCATAGGCTAGAACATTTGGCAAAGCCTATGGCGATATTGACTACGCCCGAGAAGAGGTGGTTGCCGAGCTAAGAGCAGCTTATAACTGCGCGGCTCTTAGAATAGCAATGCCGATCACTGAGAACGTTGAGTACATCCGAGGCTGGTTGTCACTACTAAAGCAGGACAAGAAGGCTATCTGATCTTGCGCATCAGCGGCCCAGAAAGCCAGTGATTTGATTTTAGAGGTACGCCCTACCAAATCCGACCAGAGGTGCCGTAGCGGCTCTCAAATCGCCTAAAAAACGCAAAGAGCTTAATTGCCCATCAGCCCTTCGTGGTTGGTGGGCTTTTTGTTGGAACCAGCCCCTGTCCTTTTCCTCACATAAAACATGAGCTTCATTTGAAAAATGATAGCAACGTTTTGACGCTTTTCTGAGTCGTATAGGCAAAAAGAGAACAAGAGCTTAGACCGCGTCCTATCACGATATGAGTGATAGGACAGGGGGGGTAAATCACCTTGTCCACCGTCATAGCACCACGCCATCCAATCTTGCAGGAAAGACCGCAAAAACTATGAAAATAACCACTGAACAGCGCGTCCTAACATTTAAGGACATCGGCGAGGGAGGTTTGCAGGAACTATCTGAAAATAGTCCGCTCACTCTTGAGAAAAAACGCTTAAGAGGATGGAAAGACTAAATACTATGAACAAGAAGAAAAAAGATAACGGTGGGCTGTTACTGTTTACAGCAGCTATTGGAGCTATTGTACTACTCTCAATCGTTGCAGGCATTATAGGCCATTTTGGGGAGGAAGAGATTGGTTTAACTGCGATATACGCTGTCTGCTGGTTGGTTTTAATTATAAGAGCAAAGTCAGTGAAGAAAGGTCTTATTCGTAGAATTAGAGGATTATTGAATAGCTCTTAGTTTGAGATGTTCGGCTTTTCTTTTCAATGCTACGCATCGAGCCATGGCTGATACCATGGCGTGTCATGTGGATAGATTTGGTGGGTCATATTGGAGAATTGGATTCCAAATCGTAGGTTGGTGGTTATTCGGGTAGCAAGATACGTATTTGGTACCCAAATATGTTTCTTGCAAGGGGTTACTTCGCCCGTGTTTGATCCCCTGACCCGCCTCGTTGACACTCGTT
The DNA here is from genome assembly GCA_937924035.1 of uncultured Saprospiraceae bacterium. GTDB lineage: Bacteria > Bacteroidota > Bacteroidia > Chitinophagales > Saprospiraceae > CALDTK01. The sequence continues at coordinate 18,507 of CALDTK010000343.1, forward strand.
GGGGAGGCAAAAATCACAAGTGAGTTCTGAGGGCACGGAGAAAAATCTAAGAGCAGTTCTATGTTTGGTGCGTCCTGCTGGGCATTCAAAAAAATTCAAAATTGACCAAGCGCAGCTTGGTACAACAATTCAAAATTCATTTTACCTCTCAGTAGGAAGATTTACTACACCTTGAATCGCTCTGACCTTACTTCGAGTAAAGTCCTGATTACTTTCAAAACCGACACCGGTGATGAGTTTGTCTCCTTGGATTACTCGAACAAATTTATCCGAGTAGATTTTTTCCTCCTTTGCTTCCCAAATAAGCTCATCGGTATCAAGCCGATCTCCTCTGATCGCTTGCCAGACGACTGAATCTTGAACCAAGACACTCTCTTCGGCTTCGTTGCGTATGCCGTACTTGCTTGCGAGCGTACTTGAGATGGTCCCATCAGTGTCAAAGAATTCTACAAATAAGCCGTCAGGAAATTGCTGGATAAACTGGCCTCTCTCCTGATAGCGAAGCATTAGCGGTCCACTAATGCGCACCTTGATTTGAGCACTATCAGAGTAAATTGTCTGAAAGCCACTAATAATCTCCGCATCTGGTCGCTGGTCTGCAAAAAGCGCAGCCACTTCCTTCGGGTCATTCTCACAAGAGGTAAATAGGCATCCTGCGCTAAGCAGCAGGCAAATGAAAATGGACTGCCGCATTATTTGATTAGGTTGATATCTCCTGATACAACGAATGCCTCCCCGTCTATGTAGAGCACCTCTGCTACAAAAGCAAAGACAGCAGGATTAAACGCTCGGCCGTTCATCGTTCCATCCCAACCTTGGCTTACATCATTTGGAGTAAGGTTTTTGCCTTCCCAAACAAGATTGCCCCAACGGTCAAAGATTTTGATGTAGTTGATATTCTCGACTACTTCAGGACCAAACAGCGTCCAAAAGTCGTTGTTTGCGTCACCATTTGGAGAGAAGGCTGTAGGTGCATAGAGCGGCCGAGTTTTGCGCACGTCGATTTGAAGTAAATCAATTGCTGTACACCCAAATTCATTAGTTGTTTGTAGCATCAATTCACTTGGATTGAAAGCGAACACTTCTACTTCTGTACACTCAGGATTAAGACACACGACAGAGTCTACTCCAGACCATGGGTAGTCAAAGTTGCC
>CALDTK010000344.1 GCA_937924035.1 uncultured Saprospiraceae bacterium
GGTAGTAGATGGTGTTTGTAGAAACCAAGTCATTCCAACGACCAAAGTTTGTGGCCGTAGGTTTGATAATGATCGTCAAGTGATCTTGCCCTCCTGAATTGTCTGGTTCAGCAGGACTTGTGCCCCAGATAGTATAAGCCCTACTAATAGCGTTTCCGTTTGGTCCCCCCATCCAAAATTCTGGTCCGATACCATCGTTATTGCCATCCCAAATCCATGTGCCTTCGGTCACGGCATCGCTACCTCCTATCCAAACAGAAGCTGTTCCGAATTGATTTTGGGTATTCGCAGTGTTGATGCCTGCGTTGTTGCTTAGCTCATCGAAAATGGCGTTTTGCTCTTCTTCACTTGTGATCTCTGCGAGGTAGCCTCCGTGATCGACTGCACAAGCAACCGCGTCTGTCCAGGTGCTATTCTCTTTTACGACTTCGTAGGCGTGTCCGTCGTAAACAAAAGAGTAGATGTTGGCAGGGTCAACACACTGGGCGAATGCTTGCAAGCCGAGGGCTGTAAGCGCTGCAAAAAGGTAAATGCTTTTGAAAGAGGACATGTGCGAGTCTTGTTTAGGCAAATGATGATTTGCCTAAAGGTATCAAGACAGGCCGTGTTTACTTTATCATTGATCTTAAAGCTTCCTCACGTCCTAGGCAAACAAAATCTCATAGAGGCAATGCAGCAGGCAGTGCAGCAGGCAATGCTTCCAAACTTTTGGTGATAACGAAACGCCACTTGCTAAAGCGAAGCCACATACCTTCGCCCCACATACGTAATAATCATATCCGCACCTGCCCTTCCAAGGCTAGTTATCGTTTCAAATATCGCAGACTCGTCCAACCAGCCACGCTCAATCGCGCCGAGTAACATTGCGCACTCACCACTTACATGATAGCAGCAGATAGGGAGCTGGGAGTTTTGACGTAAGTCGCTGATGATATCCATGTAATGCACCGCTGGCTTGACCATCAATACATCTGCTCCTTCCTCCGAGTCTAAGAAAGCCTCGCGCAAGGCCTCGCGACGATTGGCAGGGTCCATCTGGTAAGACTTCTTGTGGGTAGGGGCCGTCGAACCTTCGCGCGGAGCAGAATCTAACGCATGTCTAAACGGACCGTAAAACGCACTCGCATACTTGGCAGTATAGCTTAAAATGCCCGTCTCTGTATAGCCAGCTTTATCCAAGGCATCACGCATGTAGCCCACACGACCGTCCATCATATCGCTAGGACCGAGGTAGTCGAAACCAGCCTGCGCCTGTGCAACACTCATGTCCGTTAGAATAGGTAGCGTCTTATCGTTATCAATGCGACTACCAACCACCAAACCATCGTGCCCATCACTTGAATACGGGTCCATTGCCACATCACTAATCAGGCAAATTTCAGGATACTTTTCCTTCCAGCGACGTGCTGAAGTGAGGTAAAAGTTCTCTGGAGAAGATCCATAGGTCGCCACCGTATCCTTCTTATCGTCGGGAACAGCAGGGAAAGAAATAAAGCTACTCACTCCGAGGGCAAGCATCTCTTCGATCTCTCGTTCAGCTTCATCAGCACTTAGCCTTGGATAGCCGGGTAGGGTAGTGAGCGTTTCGCGCTTCCCTTCACCTGGTAACAAGAAAATTGGATGCACCAGTTGGTCTGGACGAACGAGGGGTTCACGTACTAGACCACGGATAGCATCAGAACGACGATTGCGACGGGGGCGGATGCGCATGCTTCGAAATTTTGAATTTTAATTTAGGAATTTTGAATGGCCTTAATGACGCCACCTAGACGCTCCAGTAATGCTTGTCTTGGACCGCTCCTAGCAGGGGCCACCTATAAAAGGCATACTTGAACCTTGAATCAATGATATATCAAGCTCAAAGCGCGAATATAGCATTGATGCAACCCGAAGCTGTTTTGGTTCGTCCTAAGAACCTAAACTAAGCACCTTAATTTCAACGCGTTGATTACGTTTTCTTCCGGTTGGTGTTCGATTTGTCGCCACGGGCTTGCGCTTACCATATCCGACAGGTTCTAAGCGACTACGTTCAATGCCTCTTTTTACAAGTTGATCTACTACAGAGGTAGCACGTGCAAGACTTAGCTTATCGCAAAAACTATCAGCTGGGATGTTATTCGTATGCCCACCTATTTCGATAGATACATTGGAATGTATGGTCAAGAAATCTGTAATCTCATCTATCGTTGCCATGCTCGAAGGTGAAAGTGCCGTCGAATCTGCCTTGAAGAAAAGCTTGTCGACCCTAATAATTGAACCAGCTTTAAGCTCTGAAATTCGTTTTCCCGCAAGGGTGGCATTCTTATTTACTGGTTTGGCAGGTACAGTAGGTGTTTGCTTTACCGGAACGTCGACCACCGCAGGCTTAACAGGATCCTTTTTCGGAGGATCAGCTTCAGGGACATCAGATACCTCTGGCTCTGGTTCTGGAGGGGCACTATTATCGCAAGCGATAGGCTTAATTTTTCCAGCTGCGTCTAGCAAAAGATTCCCGTTGTAAGGGAACAATACTGGGGTCTTATAGTAGGCTTCTAAGACAAGAAACTGGTGGTCTTTTTTTGGCTCGAAACGAAAATTATATTGCAACCATTCGCTCTTTTTCACAGGAGCACTTTCTGCGAGCACTTCGCCTCGATTACAATAGCTGAACCCTCCCCAAATGCGAAGTTTGACAGGTGTATCGTAGTTGACACGTTGCGTTGATGTTCTTGAGAGGCTCTTGTAATAGGCTGCACGAGACAGGTATATACTGAAGGTGTAACACTGCCCAGCTTTTAGCGGACCTTCAATAATTCTCTGACTAACAGCTTCATAAGTATCGTTGTCTCGAACAACCATACCGAGGTATGTATTACCATCAAAGGCAGTTGCTGTAACACCAAAAAAGCCAGATGAGTCGGGCTTCAAGAGAGTCTGAGGGTGAACGTCAACGGCTGACTCGTTACTGAAGCTACAATCAAACCAACCTCTAGGTGCGTGACTTGTGCGAGGCACATCCTCAAACGAGGCATTGCTCAGCGTCATCGGCGGACCGAGATCAGAAGTCTGGGCCATGGTCATAGACGACCAAAGAGCCAATGTCAAAACAAGAATAGTATTTCTAAGCACAAAGCTTAAACGCATGCTAACTGAAATTTCGCATAGAAAAAGACGAAGAGCATGTTAAGGCAATTCAAAAGTAAACTGCGCTAACATGCTCTAAATATGTACCAAAGTTTTCATCTGTACCAAAAAGTCCTCGTTTATGGTTGATAAACGGGCCAAGGAGGTAATTCACTTGGATTACGAAAAGGCCTGGATTCCAGTGATATCGTGTCCCGTGATCAACAAGTGGATGTCGTGTGTCCCTTCGTAAGTGAGTACAGTCTCGAGATTTGTCATGTGACGCATAATTGGATACTCATTTGTGATACCCATCCCACCATGTATTTGACGCGCTTCTCGGGCGATATCAAGCGCCATAGCAACGTTGTTTCGCTTGGCCATTGAGATTTGCGCGGAAGTCGCCTTGCCTTTATTTGCAAGTGATCCTAGTCGCCACGCAAGTAGCTGAGCTTTAGTGATTTCGGTAATCATCTCAGCCAATTTCTTCTGCTGCAGCTGGAATCCAGCAAGTGGGCGACCAAACTGCTCACGCTCCAGTGCATAACGCAAAGCTGAATCATAGCAATCTAATCCTGCTCCAATCGCTCCCCAAGCAATACCGTAGCGTGCTTTGGATAAGCAACTAAGAGGTCCACGTAGAGATGCGATTTCTGGCAGTACATTTTTCTTTGGAACGCGAACGTCTTCAAAAACCAATTCTCCTGTGATACTTGCACGAAGGCTAAGCTTTCCTTTTATCTCAGGAGCAGAAAAGCCTTTCATGCCCTTCTCGACGATCACTCCGCGAATCTTTCCTTCAGGGTCTTTCGCCCATACTACTGCAATGTCAGCAATCGGTGAATTGGTGATCCACATTTTTGCGCCGTTGAGGATGTAAGCATCGCCATCGTCAACAAGGTTAGTAACCATTCCACTTGGATTCGATCCGTGATCCGGCTCTGTAAGTCCAAAGCACCCGATCATTTCGCCTGAGCCAAGCTTAGGCAGGTACTTCATTTTTTGCTCTTCACTTCCATATTTGAAGATCGGATACATGACCAAACTGCCTTGTACAGATGCCATAGAGCGAATACCAGAATCGCCGCGTTCAAGCTCTTGCATGATGATCCCGTACGAGATTTCATCCATACCACCACCACCATACTTAGCTGGTAGACTTGGGCCGTAAGCACCGATTTCACCCAATTGTTTGAACAAGTGCATCGGGCATTCTGCTTTATCAGAATAGCTTTCAATGATTGGGCTTACTTCCTGCTTCACCCAATCGCGCACAGCATCGCGTGCAAGAAGGTGCTCTTCTGTGAGAAGTTCATCGACTCCGTAGTAGTCATGACCTCCGTAATTATCAGTGCGTTGTGAGCGGTGATGCGCTGGTGCGGCTGTTTGAGTAGTATCCATCTGGATCGTTGATTAGGGCGATGTTTTAGTTAGGGCTATCAGCCTTTCGGCAAAACGGTAATTAGGTTTTGGCGAAAGCTTGATAGCGCAAAGGTAAAGCCTTCTAAGTGTAATACGTCGTTCCTGCGTAAACAGATTCGTCCCATGAGAGTTGTCGGAATTTCACAACCATAACCGTTTACCTTTCGGCAAAACTCAGATTATGCTAACCATCGGATTGAGAGATCTCCGCTTACGCGCACAACACGGCGTTCATCCTGAGGAAAAGGTGTTGGGAGGAGAATACTTGGTTAATATCGAAACCGATTTACGCCCACGTGCGACAGACCTTGACGATCGACTTTCCAATACCCTCGATTATGGCCAGCTGCATACCATCTGCCTTGAGGTAATGAGCACACGAGCATACCTCATTGAAGAACTCGCTGAGCGAATTGCAGCAAGAGTATGGGCTGAGCACGGGCAGTTGGTAGCCAAGCTTCGCCTCGAAATTCAAAAGTTAAATCCGCCAATTACAGGACAAGTAGGTGCCGCTTTTGTAAGAATTGAGGAAGAGCGCTAGTTCGCTCCCCAGCTAAAGCCGAATTTTAAGGTTCCTTCGAGGAAAAAGCCGTCAGAATTTGCAAAGCTATCACTAGGGTAGTCAGAGTTGAGCGAGTAGCGATAACCCGCGCTCGCACCAACTCTAAACCAGCGTAGCACATTTATTTCACCACCTACGCCTGGTTGGAGTACCAAAAATTGATCGCTCGCGAAGCCTTCAATGTCGTACTTCCCGAATCCAACTTGCATGGATAACTTAGGGTGGACTACACTTCTCGCCTTTGGAGTGTAGGCGATAATTGGTCCGTTGTAACTGAATGAATAAGGTAAAAGGTTGTCTGTTGGCCCGATCAAGTTGTCAGACACCCCGTAGGCCGTCCAACCAATGAAGAGCGTTTTGTTGAACTCAAGTCCCCCAAAGCCACCATTTACAGCTGTGTTATTGCCACCAATGTTGGTGGTTTGAAGGTGCCATCCTCCCCAAGCGCCAGAGAGGTCAAGTTTAAATTTGTCAACGATAGTTTCGTCACTTTGGGCGCTTGCGCTAAAACCAAAAGCGAGAGAGCAAAGACAGAACAGAAGAGTTGCGTAGGTTTTCATAACAAGTGATTTGTACCTGCAAGGAGGCGAAAAATTCTTACTTCGTTGCATGACGATTGGGTTAAAAAAAGGTTACCGTCGTCTTACACATTTCATTGGGGAAAGTGAAACGCTGAACAAACACCTTGAATTGCTGCCGATAAAGCATCTTCGCGGCAACAATCAAACAGAACATTATGCGCCACCTCATTGCGCTTTTTAGCTTTTTCGCTCTTCTTTCAGCTTGCCAACAACCTGCTGCCACTGTAGAGGCTGCTGCTGC
>CALDTK010000345.1 GCA_937924035.1 uncultured Saprospiraceae bacterium
AATCAATTGGCCGATTTGCTCAAGGCGATTGCACACCCAGCACGTATTGCCATTTTGCAAAAGCTATGCACTGTTGATTGCTGTATCTGTCGCGATTTTTCGGAGGAAATTGATCTATCACAACCTACGATTTCAAGGCACCTTGGCGAATTAAAGTCTGCAGGACTTATATCGGGAACCATCTCAGGAACTACTAAAAGCTACTGTTTGAATCCTGAACGTTGGAAAGCTGTCTCAGCGATTATTAATGGCTTTATCGGAGCTATGAGGAAAGCCACAAATTGCTGCTGATGAGAAGTGACGACCTAGCCCCTCAACAGCTCTTTCCTAAACTTCAAGCTACTGTTACGCGCCTTAAAGCAAAGGCATATGAGATTCCAGAGGAAAGAAGAAAGACGCTTGATGCATTCGTAAAACTGATTTCAGCTTCATCGGGAAATCCGCTGAGCTTGATCTTTGTCTGTACGCACAATTCACGTCGTAGCCACGTCACAATGATCTGGGCTCAACTTGCTGCGCACTTAAGTGGTAGAGATGATGTATTAACTTTTTCTGGAGGTACTGAGACTACAGCTTTCAATATGCGAGCCATTGATGCCCTGCGCCGTGTTGGATTTGAAGTGGACGTACCACAAGGAGAGAATCCAAAAGTAGAGATAAGGTTTAGCGAAGCATCAGAGAAGCTGATTTGCTTTTCAAAGCGCTATGATGAGGCTCCCAATCCTGAGTCAGATTTTATTGCCGTCATGACTTGCGCACATGCCGATGAGCACTGTCCATACTTACCAGGAGCTACACACCGATTTCCATTGCGGTACGTAGACCCAGGGCATGCAGACGGCAGTCCCGAAGAAGCGGCAGCCTATGACTTACTTGTTGAGCAGATAGGTCGCGAAATGCTCTATGTTTTTGATAAGAGTTAGTCTTGAGGACTCATCACCACTTCAAGTCTTGTACTTGCAGCTTCTTCAAAGTAGTGCTGTGTTGCCTTACGAACATCTTCGATAGAAATATCGTCGAGCATTTTTTGTAATCGCTCGGGACTTGTCTTATCGATGTTTCGACCATCTGTATACACGCGACTTAGAAGTGAAAGCCAAAAGCCATTCGAGTTGGTCATTGATGTTTTCATGCTCTCGTATTTGGTCGTACGGTGAGCTACAATCGTTTTCTCTTTTGGGCCTTGTGCTTTGAATCGCTCAATAATTTCGTTGACAGCACTAATGAGTTCGTCGACACGCTCTGGCTCTGCATTGAAGCTGATAGAGATGAAATAGGTTGGCTCTGGGAGTTCTGTGTCGTAGTTGCCGGACACCCGAACGCCGTAAACGCCACCAAGATCTTCGCGCAGCTTATCACGTAGTTCCTCGCTTAAGTTGTCGACCATGGTGTTGAATACGAGTCGCTCCTTTTCACTGTCGTCAAAGGAACCACCACGCCCGAGCATGATGTTCGATTTAGGTGCTTGTCCTGCTTTAAAGCGGTTTACCAAATTACCCTTAGCTATCTCATCTTGTGGATCTCGGATTTGCTCTTCTGGCCCTTTGTTAGGCAAGTTGCCGAGATAGGTTTTGGCGAAAGCTAAAATTGTATCGGTATTGAAATTTCCTACAAAGTTGAACTGCCAATCGGTAGCGTTTGCAAAGCGCTCTTGGTACAGCTGAAAAGCCTTTTCGGGATTAATACTTTGCAACCATTCTTTACTTGGAAGTTGATGACGAGGGTTCTTTGACCCATAAAGCGCTTCTGTGATTGCCTTCGAGAATTTAAAATCTGGATTCTGATCGAGGTTCTCAATGAAGCTGTTTTGTTGCTGCATAAACGCCTCTGCGAGTGTCTCGTCAAACTTGCTTCCCTGAAAGTGCAGGTAGACAAGTTCGAAAAGTTCTTTTAGCGTTTCAGGCGTCGCTCGGCCTCGAAGTCGCTCATAGTTCCCGCCGACAGACGCGCGCACATTTACGCGTTTTCCAGCAAGGGCTTTTTGTAATTGACTCGGCGTGTACGGGCCGACACCCATCGTGCTGCCGATGCCGTTTAGCATGTCTACATCTGGGAAACGTTCAACGCCATACTGGTTGATTCCTCCTCGACTTACCCCTGAAAAAAGAATCTCATTGTCCTTAAAGTCGGTGTGTTTGAGTGCTATGCGAACGCCGTTTGCGAGCGTGTAAACAGTTACTTGATTGGTGTCAAATTCGACGGTATTGGTAATAGCTACCGGATTAAGTTGAGGAATGACGGCAGCCTCTCCTGTGTTGTCCTCATAAGGAGATACCTGCATTGTTTTTGCCTGCTCGAAGGTGGCCAGGATTTCTGCTTCGCTTGGAATAGGTTGCGAGCTAGGTCCAGTAATTACGATTGAGGCTTGCTTGGAGGCTAGGTATTTTTTAGCAAGCGCATTCACTTGTTCGAGGGTGATTCCTTCAAGATATTTCTGTGTGAGAAGTAAGTCGGTATCGGCGCTTGTTAGTGGTTCGTCTTCAAGAAAAGCAGAAACAAGCCCTTGAGCAAATCGACTGCTTGGTGTATTGGCCGCTTCTTTAGCTGCGTTGCTCACAGACTCCAAGAAGTTGGCCTTTGCACGCGCCAACTCGGTTGCTGTAAACCCGTGGACAAGCACACGTTTATTTTCCTTCAATACTCCTTGGAGTGCATCAAGCGCTTGTCCAGGTTTGGCAACTGCATAAGCACCGTAAGCATCGACATTGGCTATGAAACCAGAACGTCCAGAACCTGCGAAAGAGTAAGGCACAGCAGGATCTTCAGTTTGCTCACGAAAACGTCCGCTCAGCATTTGGTTGTAAAGCCCCGATGCTAGTCCATCTCGAAAGTCCTTCTCGGTCTTTGTCAACTGTTCAGGTAGTAAATAACTAACACGGACGAGTGTAAACGTGGCCTCTTCATCGGTGGCAGTGACTACTTGAGTATTGTCGTAAGATGGCCCGTCATACTCATCACGTTGGCGTGAGTTTTCAGGATTTTGAAGTGATCCGAATAAAGCTATGATCTGCTTCTCGATGGCTTTTGCATCAACATCGCCTACTACCGCCACGGCCATAAGGTTG
>CALDTK010000346.1 GCA_937924035.1 uncultured Saprospiraceae bacterium
ATCAACCCGAAGGTTGAGGGTCTTTCGCACCACATAATACGTGCTTGCAAAGTTGAGTAAAAGACCGAGAACTATCAAAATTGTTGCAAGGATAGCAAAATGGATGGTGGACAAGGGTTGCCAGAGGAAAGGAATCCAAGAGGAAAGTCCACTTGATACAAGAATTGAAAGTCCGCTAGCGATGACACCAGAAAGCGCTCCCATCTTGGCACCAGTTAGTAAAAAAGGTTTGGAAATGAATCCCCAACTAGCACCAACGAGCTCCATGTTTTTGATCAATTGAGCTTTGCTGAGCAAGGCCAGTCGGGTAGTGTTGACGATAAGAAAGACCACCCCAAGAACCAACAAAATACCTAGAACGATACCGATCCAGGCGATGACAGAAACACGCTGAGAAAGCGAATTGACAAGGTCTTTTTCGACATAAGTCGCTAGGCTTTCTTCTCTCGCATCAATTGCCCGCTTTACTTCGTCAAGCTTTTCAGAGGTAGCATATGCTTCGGTTACATTAAACGTGAATAACTCGTAAAGCGGGTTTTCTAGATTGAAATCCATGAAGTCTTCCCCGTATCGTTCTCTTAGTTTTTGAGCGCCCATTTCTTTGTCTATGAAGGAAATAGAGTTGGTTTTGGCGAAAGCTTGACTGCTCAGCCATGCTTCAAAAACTACTCGATCATTCTCTAATATTGAAGGCCGTAATTCAACAACAACCGTCACGCGTTCCCTCAACTCTTTAAGTAGTGATCTACCTTGGTAGAGAAACATACCGTAGACACCTAGTAGAGTTAAAACTGTTGCAATGGCAAACACCATCCTTGTGTAAGGTGGTTTTCGTCCCGAGCCATTGGCAAGTCTTGTCATGTCGCGAAAGTATATGACCTTGCTGATTTCAATGCATCTTCAAGTTGCAATTCTTTGGGCTATCTTGGTCTCACTCTTAGATTTTACATATGCGTTCTTTAATAATTTTACTTACTACCGTCCTCACCTTGGGGGTTTGTCAAGCTCAAGACATCCCTACTCAACTATCAAAAGGATTGTATCGGACGTTCTACTTGCCTGATGGCACTGCCTTAAATGGACGAGTCATAGAGCGATTGACTGGTGATACTATTGCCATAGAAACCAGCAAAGGTGCAGTTTACCGTCTGTCCAGAAAAGAATCACAGCGGATTAAAAGAGCGTTTGAAAGGACGCCCATGACTTCTGTTGATCCTTCTAGAATCATCCCTCTTCCTTTAAATCAAGAACCTAATTTTCTTAAGGGTTCTTCACAATTTTCAGCAGACTTGATGACTCACTTCAGCTCTGGCGGTTCTGAAGAGGCTTCCGATCCAGAATCAGGAATTGTAGCTAGCCTCTCATATCTCTATGGAGTTGCCCCACAATTGAAAGTTGGTGGAGGATTAGGGATCATGACCGTGAGGTCGGGCAGCAAAGAGCGTGTTTTTCCTCTTTTTGCCAGAGCAGAGTATCAAATCAGACCTAAAATATCTGCTACACTAAATGCAGGTTACGGGTTGATACCTACGAGTGATATAGTGCTGAACGCTAAAAATGGAATCTTCGGTAATGCTACCGTTGCATTTGATTTGGTAGGTCCTGAAAGCGCTTATACTTCCCGGATTGGTTTTGGTATCGTGACTCAGTACTTAGACTTGGGTCGTACGGAGTTGATCCGCGAAAGCAACTTCGGTACACCGGTTGTTTACAGTCAGTATGTCGAGCGTGTAGGGTGGATGCGAAGGTTACAAATCACTTTCACACATGCTTGGAGGCTTCCTCCTTCTAGGTCACTGAGGAAAAAGAAAAGTTGAGCAGTGCAAGAATGTTGCTGTTGTTATAACAGAAATTCAGGATTCGCGTAACTAGGTTTTGGATAGCTGTAGAAACCTTCACCGGACTTCACGCCTAGCTTACCTTTAGAAACGTAAGGAGTGATCACTTCTCGAAAAGCTATGCTTTGGCGATCGGTTCTTACCCGTAAAATGTGATCAACGGTGTCTAATCCGACAACATCCATCATTCCAAACGGACCAATGGCTGTCGACATATTTCCCATCCAAGAGCGGTCAATTGCTTCTACGGTTGCTTTACCCCTTGCAAGTAGATTTCCTGCAGCGCCCAAATAGGCCATTAGCATGGCATTGAAAAGGTAGCCTGAGGTTTCATGCTCGACATGAACGGGGATTTGATTGAGCTTCCGGCCTAGATCGATTAGGAAAGCAATCACCTTCTCAGAGGTATTTGGGTGTCCCATGACGTCTACCACACGTGCATCAAAGACATCATGAAAGTGGAAGGCACAAAAGCGTTCTGGGTCTCCTACAACATCCACCATTTGAGAGGGTAGGAGATAACTCGTATTCGTGGTGAGTACCACGTGCTCCTTCCATTTTCCACTAAAACTTTCCCAGACTTTGCGCTTCAGCTCGAGTTCTTCTGTTACAGATTCGCTGACGAAGTCAACCTTCGACGCAAAAGCAGACTGATCTGTCGTAATTGAGATACGCTCAAGTGCCTCTGCAGAGTCATCTTCGCTCAAGATGCCCGTTCTGACGAGTCGTTTACACAGTTGAGCCTGAAAATTGGTGGAACGCTCCAGCTGTTCATTTGAGATGTCAAACATCAGCACCTCAAAACCTGAGATTGCGGCTTGCAGACCTATTTTCCAACCGAGCGTACCAGCACCTAGTATTCCGAATGTTTGGATTTCTCTTAGCGTCATGATGTGCGATTGCTTGGTGCTAGATAGTGTAACCTCCATCAGCAGTGAAAAGATGTCCAGTACAATATCCTGCAGCTCCACTTACGATTGCCAAGCTTAGCTGTCCTATTTCAGAAGGTTGTCCTATTCGACCTAATGGTGTTGCTTGTTTCATGTGCTGAACAAGCTTTTCGTTGCTCCAGAGCGCTTCAGAAAAGTCTGTTTGAATGAGTCCTGGGCACACCGCATTGACACGAACACCATATCGTCCCCACTCCTTAGCTAGCACTTTTGTGAGACTATTAAGTGCTGCTTTACTCATGCTATAGATGCCTAACTGAGGTTCTGGCGAGAGTCCTCCTATGCTACTCACGTTAAGCACATTGCCAAAGGTAGATTCCTTGAGATAAGGAAGGGCAAGCTTTGCCAACTCAAAAGGTGCCTCCACATTAATTGCCATTATTTTGGCGAAAGCCCACGGTTCGGTGTCTTCTACTTTTCCAAAAACAGGATTTGCAGCAGCATTATTTACAAGGATATCTAACTGACCGTGAAGTTTAACGACTTCTTCGACTAATCTTTTGCGATCATCTTCATCACCCACATTGCAGATCTGACCTGTTACTTCAAGTCCTTTATCTCTTAGCATTTGCTCCGCTTTGCGTACAGTATCAATGCGGCGACTTGCGATAACAACCTTAGCTCCTGCTTCTGCTAGTTTTTCAGCAATTGCAAGGCCTATTCCTTTTGTGCCCCCCGTAATGAGGGCAACTTGATCAGTAATGTCGATGGAAAAACTCATGCGGGTAAAGTAGCCCGCAGAATTGGTTTAGTCTTAAACGTGAAGGCGCTCTTTTCTGGCGAGCAGTTTTTCTTCCGACTCTTCGCGCTCTGGATCTGGCACGCAGCAATCCACAGGGCAAACAGCCGCACATTGAGGCTCTTCATGAAAACCAACACACTCCGTGCATTTGTCTGGAACGATATAGTATAGGTCGTCAGAAACGGGCTCATTTTCTGCTCCTGGTTCAACAGCCTTACCATCTTCTAAGGTATAACTGTCAGTTACTCCTGTGCCGTCGGCCATGCGCCATTCAACGCCACCTTCATAGATAGCATTGTTTGGGCATTCCGGTTCGCAGGCGCCGCAATTAATGCATTCTTCAGTGATGATAATAGCCATGTGCTTCTCAGGTTGATCAGAAAACTAACGCAAAGGTAAGGTGAGGGTTGTTGGAATACAATTAAATAAAAAGCGTGTCTGCTTTCGCCAAAACAAGAGGTGTCCTTGGAGATAATCCCCTGTAAGCCATCACTCTGAGCGTAAGAATATGCGACCTGAGAAACTGGCACCATTCGAGATCAGCATTTCGTAGAAGTATAGGCCAATCGGCAGCGTATTTAATTCCATGCGTAAAGTCTGATCGCCAGCTGGGAGATTTTCCCATTGGTTTGACTGAATTAAAGCACCTTTCGCATCGTAAACCCGAACAGATAGTTCATCAGATGCCTCATTTAGGTTTAATGGGAAGTTGATGAATTTGGTTGTAGGGTTTGGGTATGCTGGGAGGAGGCTAACCACGCTAGGGTTGTTTGGAGTGTTAGCTGAGCGCGAAAACCCGACCCAAGGACGAGCTTGCTTAATAATGAACTGGTTATTTCTGTCGATTTTGAACTCAATTTCCATCGCAAAATCTAGCGCATTTTCAGCATTGTATAAGACTTCGAATTCATTGTGAATAAGCTTAAGGTAGTCTCTCGTTTTAACAAGTTGTGCCGAATCTAGAAGCTGTTCACCAATCGAAATGAGACTGGACTGTCGCACTATTTCGTATTCCAATTCACTTCCTTGTGGTGCATCTGTTAAGAGGATTTCTTCCGGAGAAACAGAACCATCGGGGTTTGTCACAAGCTCCTCTTGGAACTGCGAATTGAGATAAAATTGATTCTCAGTGCCATAAAGCGGATCAGCACTCACTCCTACACCGTTTGCCAATTCATCTCTGTAACTGGGATGTACCAAGACCCCCATTTTTGCAGATAGGTGGTCAATTTTGTAGAAGTCTCGTTCAACGAAAGCTCGATAAGTCCACAATCCAGCGAAAACTTGACGTATAGTATTGACAAGGTGGCCTTCATCTGGTCTATGTGTTTTTGAGTCATACAATCCTGCTCCACTGAATCCAGGAAGGTCTTCATTATTGCTACTCGAACGGCAGCGAATAAATTCACTTGCTGGGAACTGGGCTTGCAGGTTACTGATCTCATCAAGCAGATCAGTAGGCATTATTCCAAGCTCAATTTTTCTGCGAAAGTCTTTGAGCACTTGTTCCTGCTGATTGAGGTTTTGGCGAAAGCTGGAATCGGAAAGAAAGTTAGCGGCTACATCATAAAATCCATTGTGAATCATGAAGCGATCATAGAAATGAAACGGGATTGCAAATCCTTCGGGAAGAGTTCCAGGATCGAAGGGCAGGGTAGTGAGCTGGCCAATATTTGAAGCCTTTGCCCCAACCGATACGACATCTACAAATCTAAGTTGGTCGAGAGGAAGGATTTCTGTTTTGGAGAGGTCTGCCCCTAAGGTTTGAATAGAGTCGGGACGAATACTTTCGAAATGGTTGTCAACTTCTGTCTGAGTTGCAATTCGAATTTCGAAGGTGTCACTTTCGATAGAGAGTTTGACAAACTGACCGATAAGCGGTTCAATAGCCGGATTCGTAAATACGTCTCTGATATAGGCATTAGGAATCCCATCTTGAATAGCCCGCAAATTCACATGAGCTAATGGTGTTTGCACCGAGCCAGTTAGAATTCCTGCAACCCTTGGGAGTTCGTCTGGAACAGACTCACTAATGACGATGTCGAAAGGAGAGGGTGACTGACCTGCTTCAAGAATGTTTAATCTGCCGAACCCTACTTCCTTGTTCAGTGCCAAGTAGTTAAGGCCTTCGAATAATTCTTCTTCAGTAACGACTTGGATTCTTGAAGCGTCGTAGAGGCTGCGATTTGCTTCATAGATATCCATGGCGATTTCGAAACGAGGTCGATAGGCCAGGTTGCCTTTTAAGAAAGGCATATTGACGGCCAGCAGATCGTAAGCACGCTGTATGATTTCAAAAGAGTAGTCGTTGAAAAAGCCGAAGTGAAACGAGTAAAGACCTCTAACGCCATTGGCAGATATGACTTCGGGGTGGAAAATGATAGTACCCCTCATATCATCGACGAAGCTTACACCATTTGGCTGTGTTGGTATGCCGACAGCGTCGGCGAAATTGACGTGAAATTCGTGCTCGTTAGTATTGATGAAATAGCCTTCAATTGAATCTGAAGTGTTCCCGACTAGGTAAATTTTAGATACTGCATATAGTTCACCTTGATTGGTTGAATCTCCAGTAATACCCGCCCTAGCAAGTCTTGAGAATGCATTAGAGGACTCCAGGAAAATATTTCCATCTATCGCAGGAACAGCAGGTGATGGATTTAGTGGAGAGGAGGATGGTAGACCTAGAAGTTCTGTGACGTCATCTAAACCATCATTGTCTTCGTCACCTGGATTCGAAAGTGGCTCTGCTTGGACATGATAGTTGTTTTGCGGAAGCGCAACTAAAGGTTCTGACAACACAAGACTATCGGTTGTTCCTAGAGCCATGCTGACGGCATGAAATGCGGTGTCGCTGTTGTTCTTAGCGTAAAGAATGTAGTAGTGGTCAGTATCAGTTGGAATCGTGACGAGAGGTCTGCCAAAATTATCCGTGGTGAAATTGGCTATTTGAACTTGCTGGCCGACAGCTTCACCGACGATGAAAAAGCAGCAGATTAAAAGGAAATAGAATGCGATCTTTTGATGCATAGATGCAAAGTAGTGATGGGAATGCTGCTGAATTTGCTTGGTACTGAGAAAGAAAGGAAAAAGCCGTAAAAAGTTGTGTGAGCGACTGAATTCATTGGGGTTTTAGGATGAATGAGGCTTGATAAGCTGAGTAGTTGCGAGTCATTATTTACCAATGAGCAGGTATTTTCTGGGTTAGGTATGCTGCTACCTTTGACCCAACATCGCTCCGACCGGGTGCGCTAAGCGCCTCAACTCGCTGTTAGCAAATTATAATCACGACCCATTGAGGTCGGAAGCGCACATCTAAAGGTAGTTTCTCACATGTGAGAGGCTGCCTTTTTTTGTAACCTTCATTTGCAGGGGGTCGTATAAGTGGTTAAGCCAATCTGTGTTTGAGCCACTCAATCTATCGGATTTGGTGAATTCTATAATCCCCCCTTTTGCGTCGCGCTGAGAAGGAACCCAAAATCCTCCTGCGCACATTCGGACTAAACAATCCCTTCTTCCGAGGCGCTACCACACCGATTTACGAAATTCAGCTCATTGCGTTATCGCTAACCCATCAAAGGGGACTGCGGAACGCTCGACTTGTTTGTAATAGACTATTCTGCCTGACAGGTGGATAAGTCTGCACTCGTAAATCTGTAATCCAACCGCGCTTATGCGCAAAACAACTCCCCATGAATAAAAATCAATACCTATTGTTGATGTTGTTGGTAATGCTTTCTTGGCTTGGCATGCTCAACGCTCAAAATATTACGTGCAACCAAACAGGTGTACAGACCTCAGTAGATCAAGCATGCCAAGTCATGCTTACAGCCGATGAAATTCTCGAAGGACCAATGGTCAATGGGCCTTACACTTTGATGCTGAAGGCTGCAAATGGTCGCATATTGGAAAATGGTGCGGAACCGCTTTTAATTGATGGTATTTCTCCGGCGGGCTCGGCTTATTCCTACATTAATAGAACTTACGAGGTGACCGTTTTCGATGTTAATGGCAACTCTTGTTGGAGCAACATCACTTTCGAAGATAAGCTTGCTCCTGAGTTCAATGTTTTGGACACTACTATTCAAATAAGCTGTTCAGATGATCTAGCCTGTGTATTTGCCCCAATAGCTACAGACAACTGTGGAACAGCTACGCAGAATGTTACAGAGACCATTATTTCAAATGATGTCTGTGCTCCTTCGAATCGAGTGATTCGTCGAGTTTACTCAGCGTTTGATAACAACGGAAACGTGACAACTACAGCTCAACAAGCAGTAGTTACACTAGTGATCTCACAAGATGCCGTTGTTTTTCCTAGGGATATAGAGTGGACATGTGAGCAATATGCTTGCTATTCAGGTATTACAAATGCAGCGATTCGTTCTGCAGGTATTATGGATACCTCTGATGATAACATGGATGGCATCTTGAACACAGATGACTCAGATGCTACCCAATCTGATGATCGCATAACTGTAGGGTTAGTATGTAACGCAGACGATGACGATGGATTTTGCGCTCCTTTTGGTGAGCGTGATGCTAGCAATGGCGCTGGATGTAGTGCGGCTACTTATAACCTAACCGTTCAGGCTGGAGGTTCTGGTATCTCTTGCCTAGCTCCTGAAGTAAATGGACTAGAGGATGATGACATTCTTGAAACTACAGGTTCAGGAGTTCCGAGTGTATTCGCCTCAGCTGGTGCTTGCATGTACACTGTATCACATACTGATGACACACTCGCTGCTTGTAATGGAGCTGCTGGAGTTCTGAAGATTCAGAGAAACTGGAGAGTGTTAAACATGTGTGACAATTCTATCCTAACAGATATGCAGATTATTACTGTTGTCGACCGTACAAACCCAGTAGTAAGTATTCCTGCTCGTGTTGACCTTTCTGCAAATACCTCAGGTACTGGTGCACATGGACTTTGTGGTTCGTCAGGATTATTACCTGTTCCTACACTTTCTGACAACTGTTCAGGGACAAGTTTAGCTATGGTAACTGTAAATACACCAGCTGGTCAAGCGACTCCATTGATGGTGAATGGTCAAGTAGTTGGATATCAAATCCCTTCTCCTTATCTAGATTTGGGAGGACCATACACAGTGACCTATCAAGCGGCAGATAACTGTGGTAACATTGGAATTTCTACTACACAGGTTTTTGTTGAGGACAATACTCCTCCAGTTGCAATTTGTGATGAGATCACTAATCTTTCTTTGACTGGTACACTCGCATCAGCAATTTTCGCGAATAACCTTGATGATGGATCTTATGATAACTGTAACGATGTTTGGTTCAAGGTTATCCGTATGGATGAGCTAAATGCTGATTTTCGTCTAAACCGTGGTCGCTCTACTGGATTGTCTTGTGGCTCACCAAACTCAGATGAGCCGATCGAAGCTCGTGATAATAGTGTTAGGTTTGATGATGAGGCTTTCTTCTGCTGCGAGGATATTGCTACGAACAATAACATGGTTGTAGTCCGTGTA
>CALDTK010000347.1 GCA_937924035.1 uncultured Saprospiraceae bacterium
TTGGTTTTTTAGTTGAACATTGCTTGCACATAGGAACTCGGCATGTCATAACGAAGGGGCACAATTACTAATAGATATTATCCATCTGTAAGCGTGTGAATCTGGATCACAGTACTGATTCGAGTTTCTCAAAATGGTGCAGAACGTATTGCTGTCAACGGCAACATAAAAATGACCCACTTGGCGGGAAATCCAGCAACATAAAGTTGACCCACCTGCAGTGACGAATCTTTAGATTTCTATTCTATTTTTTCATTAATTTCTTCGCTCTTCGGTGGTAATAGTTCTGCCTTTCTCTGCTCTTTAAGCCTGTAGCTTTCTCCTTGACGGTGTAAAACTTTTATCTCCACAAATATCTCCCTTCCTAGCATTCAGGCGCTCCCCTTTCTGGTCGCGCCAAGAGTACAGGTGGGTCACTTTATGTTGTTGCTAGTGGCTCAATTTTACTGTGTTGGTGACACATGCAAACCATCGGGCCTAGGCTTCCGAAAAAGGCTTCGTTGTCAGCCCTGCTGTAATTGGAGTTAGTCTCTTATGGAGACTTTACCACCAAAATCTAACCTTCGTTCCTTCGTTTACTAGCCATGGTGAATGTCCGCTTTATAGAAACTCTATATGCTATCTGAGTTCACTAACTTCTACACCTTAAGCCTTGAACGAAGGCGTGCTCGAAAGCATTTCGGTCTTGCCAGCAGCTAGGAAGATATTATGCGTTGAAGGTGTCTTTATTATTGCAGCTTCTCCATTACAGCGCTGGCGCTGTATTGAGTCATTAAGCTATAGAATCGATACTTCGATGTGACTGGTGTGCGCTTGAGTATTCGCCACGCTCGTACAAGGCCACTATCTGCTCCCTAAATTCTTAGATCCACTTAAAACATCTAAGTATTTCAAGGTTACCCTTTGAATATCGTATTTTTGGCGCAATTTAGGCAATTCAATTGTTGATCTATGTAATGAAGAGCGATTTAGTTCGTGTGCGATAGCGGCGTAGTCGCCAATTTCAACAAGAGTTCCAAGGTTACCATTGTCTAGAATTTCACGTGGTCCAGTTGGGCAATCTGTCGAAATGCACTGAGTTCCGCAAATGATTGCCTGTACTAAGGCGTTTGGTAGGCCTTCTCTTTTTGAGGACAGAACGAATTTGTACGCCAGCTTCATGAAGGGAAACGGGTTATCGACAAAGCCGGGCATATACACTGAATCAGCTAAGTCTAATTGTTTGATCAACCTTTCCAGAGATCTCCTCTCACTTCCTTCTCCAAGAATTATCAGTTTTGTGTTGTGCCTTTTTCTATGTAATGCGAAGGCATGAATGAGGGTTTCAAAATTCTTTTGTTTTTCAAGTCTACCGATACCTAGCACATAGCGTTCTTTTGGATCCCAGGGTGGAGTTGGGGTCATTGGTAGTTCTGCTGAAGCTAGAATGTCGTCAATGTCTACAGGATTGTATATTGTGTGAATGTTGCCCTTGGTGGATAAATGCTTGCGTATTTCTTCTGCCATATCATCCGACAATGAAATTATGCCATCCGCACGGTTGTATGCCCACTTTATAATTTGTCTTAATATGTAGTAAAAGGGTTTAGTTGACGGAATTGGTGAGGGTGCAAGATCTTCTCTGATGTATAGTTTGGTAGGTAAATTATTGGTGATTGCCATAGCTATTGTTGCAGACGCAGAAACGTGATGCAAAGTTGTTAGTACTGCATTAGGCTTAGCGTGTATAAGGTATTGCCGAAAAGGCAATATCGATAGCATGGCTCGCCGCCTGTTCAGATTCACTAGATTAACATTTGGTATTAATTGAGCGGCTATGCTCATGTCGCTGTCATTGACTATAACTAAGTCAACGTTAGAGACGTATTTTGTTAATTCGTTAGCTAGTGAAATCATGACTCTTTCTGCTCCTCCACCGGCGAATGTAGGTATGAAGAGAGCTACTTTGAAATTGTCTGGAATCACTATTGAATATCTTTGTTTGGTGGACATTTTTAAATTTAAAAGAGAATCGGACTAATATTAAGAGTAATTTGATATTCAGTTTGGGCTGATAAGCTATAGTCCAATCGCTTGGTTCCACACTTTCATTATTTTGTTGAGCTCAAGTCTGTCTTTAATTTTTAATGCGTTTTCAGCTAGAAGGCTACCTAGCGTTGGGGAGCTCATTATTTTGTTTAGTGCCGAAGTGAGCTCTTCAATGTTATTTGTTTCTACGAGTAGGCCATTGAACCCATGCTCTATAATCTCTGCAGGTCCTGTTGGGCAATTGTAACTAATAACAGCCGTTTGGTGCGCCATTGCTTCTATTAGGGCATTTGGGAATCCCTCAGCCGAAGATGTCATGACAAACAAGTCGGCCACATTAAGCCAGTCTGCGATGTTGCCTACCCGACCTACTAGTTGTATTCGATCACTTAGTTGTGATTCTATAATGAGTTCGTTGAGCGCGTGGTGATCTTCCCCTTCACCGAGTATGGCGATATTCCAGTGACTGTATTGATTCTGTATTGTAGAGAATGCTTTGATTAGATGATCAAATTGTTTTTGCGGCGTTAGGCGTCCAACACCAACGATTAGTTTTTTGTTTGATTCTATTGGTGGTTTTATAATTGGATTTTGGCTCGGGACTGGCATAACTATAGGGTTAGGTATGACAAGGGTGAGTTTGGCGTTGGTGTTTTCTCTTATCCAAGTCTCTGTTTCCGTTGTTTGTGTGACGATAGTATCGAGAAGGAAGTAGCAGTATTTGCGGAACGAATACCACAAGCGATTTATTTTGTGAGATTCTGGATGGATTCTCTCTGAGCCGACAGTCCAAGCGGGTAGGCCTATACTGGCTATTCCTAACATCACGTTTGCTGGGGTCATCATTGATACGACTACATCTGCGTCTAGTTCTTTTATTGAGTTTCTAATTTTCCATATTCTGACGAGGTTGTTTTGAGCGGCTGAAATTATCCCGGTGCTCTTTATTTCATGATTTATAGATCTTATTCGAACCTCTTTTGGTAATTTATATTGATTTTTATCCATGGGGGCTATTGTTAGTACGGTTGTAATATGGCCAGCTTGAGCCCAGTAGCTGGCCATATGCGCGGCTACCCTTTCTGCGCCGCCGAAATTTAGAGAATGTATAAATATAACAATATTCATCCCAGTTCTTTCACATTACTCTTTTCTAATCCTAGTTGTTCCTTTGCAGTGTCAAGGTGAAAGACGTATTCATTGCACCCCCAGCCACTACCGACAGTCTCTAGTCGGTCTAGTAAAAATCCTTTATCCCTAAGTGGTTGGATAATATCTTCTGGTTTGGCAACTTCAAACGGCAAGCCTCCTATCCAATCAACCCAGTCGTACCAAATAGACATGCCCCTGCTTTTTATTTCATCATTTTTCGGGAGTGGATTTTGCAATGTGATTAGCCGCTTCATAACTAGCTTTAGTTCTTGATAGGCAGCTACTATGCAGACGTACACGGGGCGGATAGGCTGGGGAAGTTTATTGTAAAACTGTTTTATTTTTAACCAAATGCGACTTGGTGTTCCTTGGTCGTTATATATCGAGATGAAGAACCAGCCATCCGGTTTCACTCGTTGGCTTGCATTTTCAAGCGCATCAGCTAGATTGCCGGTGTGATGCAGAACTCCCCAAGAGTACACTCCATCAAATGTGCCCAGTGATTCCATCAGGTTTTTGTCAAGAACTGACCCTTGTAGAATTTTCCAATTAGGAGGGTTGTTGGCAAATTCCTTTTTAAGGGTTTTGGTGCACTCTACGCAGTTAATGTCAAAATCAATCGAAATGACATCCGCACCGAGGCGGTGTGCAGCAAGAGAAAAAAGTCCGCTGCCGCTGCCAATATCAAGAATTTTTTTGTTCTTTAGCGCTTGGTGTCCAATCTTTTGTGCGAGTGATTCTGTTGCCAAACCAATTCGCTTTTCATCTACTTTAGAGAGAAAGTCGGACCAATTCTTTCCGAATTCAAATCTGTCTTGGGTGTCTATATTCGTCGCAGTCATAATTAAGATCGTGGGTTACAGCGAATTGTAGAAAAAATTGCTGTGTGGGTTATGTTTGGGATCGTGTCGACTTCACAGTTTTCAGTGTCAGTTAACTTTAGTTAACATGTACTTTTGGAAGTTTGTTCCCAGTGTGGTGTAGTAGTTGCAATTCACCTAAGTCTACTATGATATTTCAGGTATGTATTTATGAGAATACACAGAGTTGTTCTTATTATTGCAACACAGTTTGCTTTTATGTGTGGCTTTGCGTCTGCGGAAGTTCCAAGTAAGCCAGGGAAGCCTGTAGTTGAACTCCTTGAGAAGTTGCCAGAAGGGAAAATCAATGTGGAATTAGTGGGTGATGTGGCTAATAGGAGTTCAGTTTCGGCTGGAAACGTGTTGGCTAACCTTGGAGACGTAAAAGTATTCCCTGGTGCCGAAGGCTTCGGTACCGATACGATTGCTGGACGTGGGGGTGCTGTATGTAAAGTGGTAAATCTTAGTGATGCTGGTCCCGGATCTTTCAGAGCTTGTGTGGAGAAAGTGGGGCCAAGAATAGTTATATTTGATGTAGGTGGAACTATTACGCTAAGTAGGTCGATTGTAGTCAGAAACCCGTTTATATCTATTTATGGGCAGACTGCACTCGGTGACGGTATATTGGTCAGGATGAGCCTTAATTCGGCTGATACGCCGTTTAAGATTAGTACTCATGATGTCCTAGTTCAGCATATGAGGTTTCGTGCGGGCTCTTCCTCCCAAATTACTTGCTGTAGAGATGCTGCTGGCGTACAAGGAGATGGTGTTAACAATGTGGTTTTGGATCACAACTCAATGTCTTGGGGCACTGATCAGATAGCCAACACTTGGTATGGGGTACGCAATGTGACTTTTAGTTACAACATCATTTCGGAAAGCTTGCATGATAATGGCTCGGCTGACCAGGGTCCCGGTGGTCGTGGGTTTCTGGTCGGCTCTAAGGGTGCAGGAAATATATCAATTCATCACAACTTCTTTGCACATAGCTATGAGAGAAATCCACTTATTAAAGCTGACGGGACGGTGGATGTTGTGAGTAACCTAGTTTATCACTGGGTTAGTCGAGCGGGGCAGCATTATTCTCAGCTTCCTAACCTAAAAGTAAACTGGGTTAAGAACAAGTGGATAGCAAAGACGAACTACTCAGATTCGAGCCAAAATTCCCAAGTTGCGTGGGGTGATATTGAAATTAAAGAAATGGACTATCCGGTTAGAGCCTACTTTGAAGGGAACATTGGGCACAATCGGCCAACAAATGATTTGCCTGAATGGGCGATTGCTAACACTTTTTATGAGCGCCCCTATGAACCGTCCTTGGGATATCACACGGAAGAACGTTTCCCATCGGCTCGTATCACCGAAACGGCTGCGGAAGATTTAGAGCGAAAACTGTCGATAGATGTTGGTGCTACATTGCCGAAGAGAGATAGTGTAGATCAGCGTCTGATGGTAGAACTAAAGGCTCGAAGTGGCAAAATGCCGAATTGTGTATCGCGCAGTGATAGGTCAGACAGTAGGTGCGAAAATAATGTAGGTGGTTGGCCTACCATGAATGGAGGATTGCCAAGACAAGATACAGATGGTGACGGGATCCCAGATGAGTGGGAGGTAATGTACGGCTTAAACCCTGACAGGCCGAATGCTGCAGAAGATGCTAACGGCGATGGTTACACGGATATCGAGTCTTGGGTGCACAGCATTAATTGAGCCAATTACTTAGATCGCGGTTTATCAAATCTTGTACCCGCAGTATGTCCTCTCTGTAGAGATTTTGTAAATATTCTTTATGTTCCGCTGGAAGCTCTGGCGGTTCTTGCTGGTTTAATTTTTCCATCTTCCAAAGAATTTTTTTCGCAAAATATGGTGTTACAGGTTCCAGGTAACGTCTAACGGTTTCTTTTTGGAGTAGTATTCTTTGTATTAAATGATTTTTTGGAAATGTACCCACATTGTGCCGTTGTTTTACTTCAGGTTTGAAGTGAGGGTCTACCTCCAAATATTCGAATATTCGCTCCATAGTCCCGGCCGTATCTCTTTTCATGTCATCTTGAAGCACGATCTTTATTTGGTTACTAGGGAATATGCGATAATATTCCTGCAAGTTTTTGCTATAAAAACCTAACTTAACCCAATGTTTGTCTGGTGTAAACGAATCTTGAATTTTGGGGTCGGCTTTGCCGTCGCGCACATGCATTAAGTAGCCAGAAAATGCTCGATCGACGGGATTTCTGATGCTTGTGATTAGTTTAACGTCAGGAATTAATTTGTGGATTCGAGCTGCTGAGCTCAAAATAGAAAAATATGCTGGTGACGCCTCTCCTCTAATTTTATAGCTTTTGCTGCACTCAAATTCTTTCTCGTATTCTGTTTGAGTTTTTATTGGAAAGTGTGCGTCATTGCATTCACCGATTTTAGAGTCGTAAGCGAAATAGTTGAGTTCCTTATTCTTGCTCATGAAGATATCAGGATGTTCTCCGAGGTAAGAGTAGATCGCAGTTGTTCCGCTTTTTGCTACTCCGTTTACGATGCAGTTAGGCAACATGGTTTTTATTCAGCCTGGGGTGAAAGCTGCTGCTAGTCGATTGATTAATTTTCATAGGTATTTTTTCTAGCCCAATCTTGCATGCATAAGATGTCCCAAAGCCCATATTGCCAGTTGTAGTCGTTATTTAAATGTTCTTGCCACATTTTTTTAACTGGTACTGGATTAAAGATTCCAGTGTCCCTGAGTGATTCAGTAGACAGCAAATCCTCAGCCCAATCTCTGAGTGGTTTACGCAACCAATGATCGATGGGTACACCAAACCCCATTTTAGGTCGATCGACTAACTCGCGAGGGACGTATTTGTAAAGCAACTGACGAAGTAACCACTTACCTTGGCCATCCCGCACTCTCATGTTCTTCGGGAGGCTCCACGCGAACTCTACGACGCGATGGTCGATCAGAGGCACTCTCGCTTCAAGAGACACCGCCATACTGGCGCGATCCAGTTTAGTCAAGATGTCATCTGGAAGATAATCTAATGTATCAATGTACTGCATCATTGCATATTCATCGTTGAAGGCTATATTTTTTGCTCTTTGCCAGGGGATTCCATGTTCTTCGGTTCCGCGTAACAAAAGGTTGTTAGGGTTTTCGTTGTGGCTTAGTGTTTTTCTATATAGGGCAATTAAATCACCTTCCCTCAGTATCGGAGCCAGGCGGCTTAGTCGATTGCCCTTGGATAGATTTTTAAAACCAGGAATAAAATTATTTAATTTTCGTACTAATTCAGGAGTAAGAGCTTCGAGCGCTATTGCTTCTGCATTCATTAAGGCTTGCGGTTGTTTCAGAATATTTCTGTATTTATAGCTAGTAAAATATCTTTCGTACCCAGTAAAGAGTTCATCCCCCCCATCACCTGAGAGTGCAACGGTGACGTGTTTTCGAGTGAGTTTTGAAACCAAAAAGGTAGGGATTTGTGATGCGTCAGCGAATGGCTCGTCGTACATCGACGTTAGCGAGGGAATTATATTTAATGCGTCGGAGGCAGTGACGTAAAGTTCTGTGTGCTCAGTGCCGAGGTGTTGAGCGACCTTTGCGGCGTGTTGTGCTTCGTTGTACTCCTCAATGTCAAAGCCAATTGAGAAAGTTTTTATCTTGCTCTTGCTGACATTCTGCATCAGTGAAGCGACTAATGAAGAATCTATTCCACCAGACAAAAAAGCGCCAAGTGGCACATCGGAAATCATCCGGCGTGAAACTGCGTCTTGCAAGAGTACCTCAAGATCAGTAAGGGCTTGGTGGTCACTTCCAACGTAAGGTGTGCTGTTGCTGATGACGTTGTCTAGAGACCAAAATTGTTCTATCTTGGGTTCGCTGCCAGCGGTTACTGTGAGGATAGACCCTGGTAAGAGTTTGTGTACGCCTTCGAAAATCGAATGTGGAGCATTGATGTAACATTTGCGTAAATAACCGGCAATGGCATTATGGTTTATTTTTTTAGGGCAGTCAGGATGTTGAGTCAGCGCTTTTAGTTCTGATCCGAAAAGAAAGGTATGTCCTGTGTTAGACCAGTAGATTGGTTTGATCCCTAATCTATCTCTCACTAAGGTAAGCGTTCGCTCGCTACGATTCCAAATGCTAATCGCAAACATGCCAATCAATTTTTTGGCCGTTTTAGTAATGCCCCATTGCGAAAATGCCTCGAGAATAATTTCAGAGTCTGATGTTCCGCGAAGATTGAGGTTTGTAAGTTCTTGGCTCAATTCTCGTGCGTTGTAGACTTCGCCGTTGTATACCATGACCAAGTTTCCGCAACTGGACGTCATTGGTTGTTCGCCTGTTGTGGTCAGGTCTATAATTGCCAAGCGCCGATGGGCGATCGCAACACCCTCGTTAGCGTTCAGCCAGATGCCATCACCATCTGGTCCTCTATGAGCTATTGCGTCACTCATGGCAGTTACCAGTGAATGCAACTGCGTCTCAGAAATTGAGGTGTTTGTAATAAAGCCTGAGATTCCACACATATTTCTGTTAGCCACTGTATGTTTGTATTTGTATAGGAGTAGAAAGGTATGTTTCCAGCTTTTGAATTCGGCAAAGTCATTGTCAGGACTGAAAGCTAGCTAGAATTATTCGAGTGTACCAAGGTTTTCGAGAGACCAGATGTTACAACACTATGACAGGCCAAGAGCGTTAGCCTAGACACACTTCAATGATTGAGAATCGATATAATAGGTGATGTAGTCCGATTCGTTTGTATTTCAGATACAATCAGGCGAAAAATAACTGACTAGAGACAGCTTTCATACATGAATAATGATTCTTCTTTGATAATACGGTTAGTGATATTTCTTACATCTTTTATGCATGTGAGCAACATAACTAACTATGTCCTTTCACTGCGGCTTGGCTTTGTGCAATGGCACTTTTGGGCAGCCAGCATGCTGCTGTGTATATTGTTGATTGCTTTTACAAACCGGGTATTCCGATTGAGAAAGCCATCACTCCCCTATGTATTATGGGTTGGGTTTTTCATGGGGGCATGTGCTTTTTCGCTTCTCGTTGTCGAAAATGGCAGTGATTCGATTCAAGGGTTCATTGCCTATTCATGGTTCTTCGCTTCAAGTTTAATCATGGTGCTTGTGGTTAGGAGTGTTGGGGATATAAGGGCATGTGGATTAGGAATCGTTGCTGGGGTTTTACTGCTTGCTGTGCTCTCAACAATGGAGTTTTTGGATCCGAATTTTCAGGTAATTGTTGATCGATATTTCGAGGATAAGGCAAAAGTGGGAGAGGCTAACAGAGCGGGAGCATTCTACGGAAATTCAAATGATAATGGCACGGCGATGGTTCTCGGAATGTTTCTGGGGCAGTTCTTTTTGCCAGTTCGTCTTAGGTTTATGTTTTTTATTGTTGTAGGCATTGCAGTGTTGGGCACAGTGAGTCGTACTTCACTAACCATTTGGGGTGTCGCTGTTGCGCTATCCCTTCTACTTGGATATGGCTCTAAGAGCAGGCTGGTCGGGTTAGTTGGCCTTGGGTTTATTGTTTTTTTAAGTTACTTGCTTGTCTCTGGGCAAGTGCCGATTCTGTTGGCCAATATTGGTGCGGAAGAGTTGCTTTCTGGAGACATGAAGGCTCGGTTGTCAGAGAATTTTTTCACCCAAGAGGATGGATCCACGCTAGCTAGGATGCAGGTTGCTCAAGGCGCTTGGAGACTGTTCTTAGAAAATCCGTTCAAAGGAATAGGCGTTGGAGTGTCTGATAAAATCGATGGGCTAGGAACGCACAATCAGCATCTAAAAGTTGCATCAGAATTAGGTGTATTGGGCTTTCTGGTTTATGCGGCAATTGGGGTTGTGGCGGTCAGTAGTCGATCTATTGTTGCGGTTGTGTTTTTACTGCTCTTTGCGGCAATCGGGTTTACCAACCATGGGTTGATGACGTACACCGTATGTGCGGTTTTATTTCCTACTGCCATGATTTTTATTCCCGAGTTGCAGCGTTCTGAGTCCCAGAACGCATCCAAAAGAGGGCGTCGTAGAAGGCGAAGATCCTCTACGAGAGCGACTCAAGAAGTGGGTTCTTAAGCTTTGCCATAATATTTTATTGTCATGACATTGACTGATGCGGAGCGATAAACTATTCTCAAGCGTCGCCCAAACAGCGTTCATACCCCGCGCTGTGATTATAAAGGCTCGAAATGAGATGCATCTTTGAGTATAAACTATTTCGCTGGTTTACGATTAGGTGAGTAGTATCAAGAATAGGCGTCTATGTTCTTGAATTTAAAAGGCACGGCACGGTTGAGGTAACTCTTTGAAAATTCAGTCAAAAATGAGATCAGACGATATCGCGAATTATGGTTCAGAGGGTGTGTATATTTATGGAAAATCTAGAGTCGCTGATCAACGATTAATGATGAAACGTAAAGTCAGTCGTTCGCTTGGCGGCCTCACCGAAAAGTTGTACAGTCTCCGAGCAGGCGAAAAGCAGGCAATTGCACAGTTGCTGGATGTGGTTTTTGCATTTGTGGCGTTGGCTTTTGCGAATGTGTTGAGGCTTTCTGGCGTAGATTACTCACAGTTATGGCCAGTATTTATATTTATCCCTTTGGCTACTGCTATCATTTTCTATCGAGTCGGCGTTTATAACGTCGTAATTCGTTATAGCGGATTGGAAGAGCAGTTTCCTTTAGTTAAGGGTGTTGTGCTTTCTGCTGTTTTGTTGCTGATCAGTCTGTATCTGCTTGCTCCTAACCCTAACCCTCGTTCTATATTTGTTATCTACGGACTGGTGCTACTTTTCTTGTGCACAGGTTCTCGGCACTTATGGAAAGGTTTGGCTTCAGACGCAACGAGTGAGGCCGGAGAGCCGATTGCGATTTACGGCGCTGGAGCGCTTGGTCGGCAAGTAATGCAAATTTGTCGTAACGGTATTGATTACCGGCCGGTACTATGGCTTGACGATGATGCTAAACACCATGGTCGTATGTTGTCCAATGCTCGAGTACTCGACCCCAAGGATCCCGCCACTCCCGAATTGCTTAAGAGGCATGGCGTGGAGACAATATTGATGGCGATTCCATACGTCAGCGGAGCTCTGATGAAAGAGCTTCTCGAATCTTTACAGACATTTAACTGCCGAATTCAGACGTTGCCATCTTTTGAAGATATCATGGCGAACCGGGTAACAACGCAAGATGTTAAAACACTCCCGCTTGAGGAGCTAATTGGGCGAGTTCCAGTGTCACCTGATACTGAGCTGATGAGTAAAAATATTACGGCGAAAGTCGTTATGGTAACGGGTGCCGGTGGGTCAGTTGGAAGTGAATTGTGTCGGCAAATTTTACCTTTGCAGCCTGCCTGCTTAGTGTTATTCGACGTATCCGAAGCCGCTCTTTACCAGATAGATAGCGATCTACAAAAAATAAGGCAGGGAGCCGATTTACCACCGGTACATTGTGTGCTGGGTAACGTTATATTTAAAAATGAACTTACCCACACGATAAAAACATACGGAGTGCAAACGCTGTTTCATGCGGCAGCTTATAAACATGTGCCAATGGTGGAAAATAACCCCCAGCCTGCTATCCGAACCAATATTTTTGGGAGCCTTGCTGTCCTTGAAGCAGCGATAGAAAACAACGTAAGCAATTTCCTTTTTATTAGCACAGATAAAGCAGTAAGGCCCACTAATGTAATGGGAGCGACAAAACGTGTCGCCGAGATGGTGGTTCAAGCGAAGGCGGCAGCAGGAACGAACAATACAAAAGTTTGTATGGTGCGATTCGGCAATGTTATTGGTTCCTCTGGGTCTGTGGTGCCCAAGTTTTCTAAGCAGATTGAAAATGGTGGGCCTTTGACAGTAACGCATAAAGATATTGTTAGATATTTTATGTCTATACCTGAGGCTGCACAGCTTGTCATTCAAGCAAGCGCATTGTGCAAAGGCGGGGATGTATTTTTGCTAGATATGGGGCAGCCAGTGCAAATAGCTGATCTCGCCAAGTCACTAGTGTATCTGCATGGGAAAACGTTGAAAGATGAAGAGAACCCACGTGGTGAAATCGAGATTCTCTACACAGGGTTGCGTGAAGGTGAAAAACTATATGAAGAGCTGCTGATAGATGAGACAGCTGAGGCTACGGCCCATCCGAAAATTTCGCGCGCAAAAGAATCTTTTATTGAATGGGACGAGCTTGAACCCATTCTGAAACGCTTTGAATCAATAATGGAAAGTGACCCGGACAATCAGATGATTGAACAACTGAGGTCCGTAGTGAGCGAATATAGTCCGAATCGATCTCCCAAGTTAGAGAGTTTTAAATCGCCTGTTGTATGATTCGGGACAATAAAAAATGATGTGTGGATTTACTAGTTAAATGATCGAATTCCCCCCTTGGCCCAATTACTCCGCAGAAGAGGCAGAGATTGTTAGCCGTGTGTTGCTCTCAAACAAAGTTAACTATTGGACCGGCCAAGAAGCTCGTTTCTTCGAGGTTGAGTTCGCCTCACATTTTGGGTCGAATTACGCAATTGCATTGGCAAATGGCACGCTGGCGCTTGATTTGGCGTTATACGCGCTAGATATTGGTGTTGGTGATGAAGTTATTGTGACACCTAGGTCTTTCATCGCTTCGGCCTCTGCGGTAGTAAATAGCGGTGGCCGGCCAGTCTTTGCCGATGTTGATCGAGAAAGCCAAAACATTACAGCCGATACGATCGCTGCTGTTATAACTGAGAAAACCAAAGCAATAATCTGTGTTCATCTTGCGGGCTGGCCGTGTGAGATGAATGCTATTAAGAGGCTTGCTGATCAATATGGTATTGCATTGATAGAAGACTGTGCGCAAGCGCATGGTGCGCGACTGAATAATGCATCTGCGGGAACCTTTGGTGATATCAGTGCGTGGTCCTTTTGTCAGGATAAAATTATGACCACTGGCGGTGAGGGTGGCATGGTCACCACCGATGATGAAGCTCTATATCAAAAAATGTGGTCTTTTAAAGATCATGGTAAATCTTTTGAAAAGGTTAGGCAGCCTTCAACTTCATCAGCGTTTAAGTGGATTCATGATTCGATTGGCACTAACTGGCGTCTAACAGAAATGCAGGCAGCTATCGGTCGTTATCAGTTGGGTAAAGTAGATGATTGGGTGGCTCAACGAAGAATAAATGCTGAGGCATTTAGAGCGGTGCTTCAAGGTGTTGACGGGGTGCGAGTGACGACACCAGGTGAATCAATTTTCCATGCTTGCTACAAGTACTATTTTTTTGTCGAGCCGAATAAGCTAAAGAATGATTGGAGTCGAGACAGAATTGTGCAGGAGGTTCACTCTAGAGGAGTGCCTTGTTTTACCGGCACTTGTCCCGAAATCTATCGTGAGCAGGCATTCACTAACCTTTATGGTCCGCAACCGCGCTTACCGGTGGCGAGTGAGTTGGGTGAAACGAGTGTGATGATGATCATCCACCCTGGAATCACCGCTCAGCAATGTACCGATAGTGCGGAGATTGTGCGGGCTGTGATGTCCATGGCAGCAGCCTGATGGACGTAAGATCAGCGAATCGGCGCTCTTCAGTCATATTCCATCCAACGTACCTGAGCGCTTAATGGTTTGAATTGTGCTACTAACTCTCTTAGCATTTAGATGAGTTTAGAATATGAAGAAGCTTCTAGTAACCGGTGGCGCTGGCTTTATTGGGGCTAATTTTGTGCACTACTGGCTGCATACCTATCCAGGCGACAATGTGCTTGTGCTTGATGCATTAACGTACGCGGGTAATGTTGCCAGCCTTGATGATCTTGGTGCCAATCCCGATTTCCAGTTTGTACAAGGTGATATTACTAATCAGCCATTGGTGGAGCAACTGCTTCGTGACCACAAGATTGACACGATTGTACATTTTGCTGCGGAAAGCCATGTTGATCGGTCCATAAGCGGTCCAGATGTATTTATTGAGACGAATATTATTGGTACTCACAATTTACTGAAAGCGGCGCGTCAGGTCTGGATTGACGAGGGCATGGCGCCAGAGCATCGTTTTCACCATGTCTCTACCGATGAAGTGTATGGTGATCTAGGTCCGAACGATCCAGCCTTTTGCGAAACTACGCAATACGCCCCTAATTCACCGTACTCTGCAAGTAAGGCTGCATCTGATCATTTGGTGCGTGCTTACCTTCATACCTTTGGTCTGCAAGTTACTACGAGTAACTGTTCAAACAACTATGGACCCTATCATTTCCCTGAGAAGTTGATCCCATTGATTATCACCAATATTCTCAATAGCCAGCCGTTGCCAATTTACGGTGACGGCCAGCAGATCCGAGATTGGCTATATGTTGATGATCACGCGCGCGGTATAGATAAAGTTATTCGAAGTGGAGTGGTTGGTGAAACCTATAATATTGGTGGAATAAATGAATGGGCCAATATAGATATTGTAAATTTACTTTGCGCTGAAGTGGATAAGCGGTTGAATGAAAGCGAACTGTTACAGCAACGATTTCCGAATTCGCCGGTTGCTAAAGGTAGACGGAGCATTGATCTGATTAAGTATGTGGAGGATCGACGCGGCCATGACAGGCGTTATGCGATTAACCCTGATAAGGCGAATGCTGAGTTAAATTATCAGCCAGTAGAAACATTTGAAACTGGTATAGCCAAAACCATTGACTGGTACTTGGATAATGCTCAATGGTGGGAGCCTCTTAGAAATACCGCGCAATTGAAGGCAGCTTGATACTGGATGCTGGTCAGGCGTACTGGGTATTCTGAGTCTGTTCAAAAATAACTAATCAGGTTGATGTAGGATTGCCTATATAGTTGTCAGGTTGAATTAGTGAACTATTCGATTGATCCATTGTGTCAGAGTCGCCGAGTTAAAGTGGTAAAATGGGCGCTATTATCGTTGTCGGTGCTTTTAGCCATGCTGACGATCTCATCACTTCGATATGTTGATCGGTTTTACGTCGAGCAGGCGCAGTTGCTGGAAGATCCTGTGTTTTTGTCTGGGAAGATTCAATGGAAGCAAAAAGGCAGAGGTGAAGTTGCTACTAGTGGTAATCGACTAACCATTACAAACAACATCGGTTCTAACCACATTGTGTTTCAAAATGTGGTGGTGGACACACCATCTTTTTACCAGTTTGAATTCGACGCAGGTGTTAAAAACGTAGAGCCTACCAGTGACGAGGACTGGGCGCGCGCGAGTGTTGCAATAATTTTTCGTGATACAAATGGCGAAAGAACAGGCAGCACGATGCTTGCAGATTTGGTAGGGTCACAAGCAATCAAATCGTTTTCTGAAAAGCTGCTACTCAGGGAATCTCTGGGTAGTATCGATTTAGCCTTTCGCCTGTATAACTCCAAGGGGCAGTTTACTGTTGCGAACCCTATAGTGTCGCGTCTGCAGGAATTTCCCTTTTACCAAAAAATCCGGAGCACGCTTGTTTTTTCGTGGTTTTTTGTGCTGGCTATTCTGATTTTTTTATTGGTTAGACTGGCGAGTATTCGAAACTTATTTGCGCTTGCGTTTCTAGTTACAGTAGCGCTTGCGGGGGTGGTGATGCCTGAAGGTATTATGACTGCCGTAAATCAAAAAATAGCGGGACTGCTCCCTCAATCGCTTTTGACTGAATCTCGCAGGCTACTTGGCCTCTTGTACGATGGAAATAAGTTTATAAATCCAGGTGCGGAGGTAAGCAAGATTGGCCATTTTCTGATTTTTACATTGCTGGGTATTTTTGCGGGGTTTAACTGGCAGAAAATTGGAATCTTTTTTGCGATCATCAGTATCGCGAGTTTTGCATTTGTAACTGAAGCCCTGCAAATGTTGGTAAATGGAAGAACTACGAGTGTTGGAGATTTGATTACAGACGTTGTTGGCGGTTTCTTCGGTTTGGTAATCGGAATAATCTTAGTATGGTGCGTTCAAGCTGTGAGAAAGTTAAAGAAAATTCCTGATCCAGCCACTGTAGACCATTAATGAGCCCCAGAGAATTTCGATGAAAATAATAGAAACAGCTATACCAGACGTAAAAATAATTGAGCCTGCAGTCTATGGTGATGAGCGTGGTTTTTTCATGGAAACATGGAATGAAAAACTTTTTGCTGAAAATAATTTGCCTACCAAGTTTGTTCAGGATAACCACAGTCGATCTGGT
>CALDTK010000348.1 GCA_937924035.1 uncultured Saprospiraceae bacterium
AGCGCAGGGATCGTCTGTATATATCGCTGGATCAAAGGACTCATAGATATCTTGTAAATCAGTTCTTACAAGAGTTACCGCATGGGTTCTGTGTGGTTTATATTCACCTAGCGCCTGCAACCATGGACCTCTCTGCCCTTCTCTATATGTTGGCCTTAACAACGAGCCAAACCATCTACCAATCGGGAATAGGATTTTTCTAAGCAGGTATAAAGGGTGCCAGTAGTCACTCAGGTAGAAGGACTTTTGCAACGACACTACTTAAAAAAGAAAACGAGTCCGTGAAGGTCCTACAAGCCCTACTCGGCCACCGATCTGCTGCCACTACCATCATCTACGAAGAAGAACCCTCAGACGCTGAGAAGCGAGATGCACTAGCTAAGGGTCGAATTCGTTCATGATTTGCGTGTCTCGCCCATTATCGCCGACGCCTGATCGACTGCACTCGGCCTACGCCTCTTTGATATGTTAGAACTTTTACAACAGTATTGGTGGACGTTACTAGGGCCTGTTGTCGTTTGGTTGGGACGGCAGTTGCAGTTATGGATTAAGGAGGAAAAGGATCTACTCAACAACCCAGCAAACCCTGCTTTCAAAACACGTATGCTGCGTCTTCTCGGGCCTGATGGAATGGGTCGGGACTACTCGACAGGCTACAAAGCAATACTTCAACGTTTTTTGTTATGGGTAGATAGATATTTTGGTGCTCTGCCACCACCTCATAATAATAATGTAAAGACGTTTGAACAGATAGGCTTGTCTCTGTCTGTCAGCGCTTTTGAACGGCTGCTACAACTGGCCGTTGTTTACCCAACATTGTTTGTAGTTACTGCATGGAGTTTTACCAATACAGGTACCCTTGGCGTTGTTATTGTGCTGCCACCTGCTGATTTAGCGGTGCGTGTTCTTGGGGTTTTTCTGTTGGTCTTAGCCCCTTATTCCTTCTATCGGCGCTCTCGATCTGATGGGCGTGGTTTTTATCTTTGGTCTGTTTTCGTTTTCGCTGTCGTTGTCGCTGGCGTTTTCGCTATCGCTATCGCTATCGCTATTAAATTTATCCATCGCAAGGCTGAAAGCGCGGATAACCTTGCACTGTACTATGTTGCTTTGTATATTTTTGCTGCCTTTGTTTTTGCATCATCTGTCTGGCTGATTATTCTATATGGTGAATTTCCCTTTGATGGATTCACCTTCATGCTGTTCCTTGGTGTCCTGCCATTACTCAACGCTCCGCTGGACTGGCTTTCCTTTGGCATTACTCGTGGCCTGCTGCGTTCAATTGCCAGTGGTGGGCATGGTACGGGGCTTTCTTTGCTATGGGCTGCGGCCGATTTGCTGCTGGCATTGGTTTTTCTGTTGCTGGTGGCACTCACCACCTGGACCGGCATCTGGTTGATGAACCAGCTGGCTGTTTGGGCAGGCGGTTCCGCAATTCTTGATATGGCCGGATTGTTAGAGCAGTTGCGTACCGGTAGCTGGAAAGAAAATCTGTGGATCTGGTTAATGCTAGGTTCCACACTGATTCCTACAGCAGTTCACTTTCTAATTGCCTCTATGGCAGGCTTCCTTGCATTGAACCGCTCTACAGCGGTAGCTGCTGCTAAAAAGATGCAGTTCGCACTGGATAAAGTAAAAGATCAGCGTGGCGAAGCAGATAAAGAGGCGGCCGTCGGAGTAGATCTTGATGCAAGACGCGCGGCGTTTTTTTATCTATACATCGCACCTGCTTTGGTTGTATTACTATGGCTTGTGATGATAAGTCTGGCCGCTCTTATATTTCTTCACTGGGTACCTGATCTGGTTCAGTGGTTTCTTTCTTTGGTAAACCTTGCGCCGGAATTACCGGTAGAGCGAAAAATGTTCTGGATGGCTTGACCAGTACCCTGCCGCTTTACAATATTGACGCTATATATAGCGGAATAGGATTATTCAGGTTTAATGAGTTTGGTATCGAAAGAGTAAAAGATAGCTGCCCAGGGCACTTATTTCTGCTAGCTCAGCGGTGGCGATCCTGTCTTGGAAATAATTCCGCCTTATCAATTGATCGTAATACTTTACCAGCCAGCCTCTGCCCTCGCAGTTTAACCCCCCGCCCACATTGCGCCCACATCCTTTCACTGTTGTACAACGAACCCTAGCTTCGCTATATTTAATTACCTGAAATCACCCTTGGATTTATTAGTCTTATGGTATATAAAACGAATGATTGTCTTCACGGCATTGATAAATTAGTACGGCATTTTTACGATTGTAATACCGAACGCCTATTTGAAATAGGCGATGGTCTAAGAGAAGTAAAAATAGCTCGAAAACCCCTTAGTATATTGATCTATTTGAAAAACAACTCAGATCGTATCGTGTCTGTCAATGAATTGATGGACAATATCTGGCCAGATACAATAGTCACAAAAGGATCTGTTAAGGATTATATACATACACTACGGAGTGTATTAGACAACGATGACAAAGCTCTATCGTACATCGAAACAATTAGGGGAAAAGGCTATCGGTTTCGTGGTCGAATTGAAAATGTAGAGTTCGCGAACACACCAAACTCGGTTCTCGCTGAGTCGGAGAAACCTCGAGTTGGCCTGCTAAGATTTTCTGGAAATCATATCAACAAGAATATTCAATTGAACAATATGTGCATTTCTTTGAATAGTTCAATCTCTACGCACCTTTCTAGATTTAGCTCTCTTAATGTTGTTTGTGGAGATATAGATGTTGTTCAGATGGAAAAAGGTGATATCGGTATGAAATCTGTCGCTCGAACATTGAACGCTGCCTACTTATCGTTCACAACAATCAGCATCCACGTAAATATCATTCGAATTCACTCAAAGTTAGTAATAGCTGATTCTTCAGAGGTTATCTGGTCTGATTCGTTCTCTGCCAGTATAAGTTCATTCTCGGAATCAGAGATCGATCTATCGAGGCGTATTTCCGTAGCCATTGAGAATCGCATCAGACTCCATAGAAGCGATTCAGCAGCGAGAAAATCCATAGAAACAATGAGCAGCATTGACTACGTTCTTCTCGCAGACAAAATTATATCCGATAATATATTCGATTATAGAAAAGCGCGTTCTCTATACCAAATAGCTATTGATCTTGACCCCGACAGTGATAGGGCTCTTTGTGGATTAGCTATGTCTTATGCAGAAGAGACCTCGTGCAACCCTGGTCCAATGTACGAACAAGCTCTTAGTACCGGTCTGCAATTGGCACTCACTGCAATATCTAAAAATAGATATGAAAGCAAAACCCACAAAACCCTTGGATTTATCTATGCTGGAATGGGAGATAAGGGATTTGCAACGAGAGAGTTCAAAAAGGCAATAGATATCAATCCCTGTGATGCGGATTCATTAGCCATGTTTGGTATAAATTTGGGATTTAACGGTCGCTCAAAACTCGGAGTTAGATATATGTACCAGGCTATTAACCTATGTAGGTTTACGCCCGATTGGTATTTCTGGAGACTAGGCAATTTAAATTATCTATCAGGTGACTATGGGGTTGCTTTACGAAATATGGAGGCATTTTCAGCGCTAAATGCAACTGTTCCGATGCCACTCATGGCAGCAACACATAGCAGACTAAAAAATTACAAAAAAGCGGCTGAAATTGTTGACAAAATAGAACACCTTGTTCCGGGATATTCCGTATCTGTTGCGCATACAATGTTTAAAAGGGTAAACCAAGAGTGCGACGCTGATCGTGTCGCTAACGATATGATAGATGCAGGATTTTCAATCTAATAAATCATTGGCCACTCAGGAAGTAGGTTCGTGATGAACTGCCTCCGGAGAAGCTTGCCGTCGAACCATTCGATCCGAATTTCTGTGGCACACGAAAATGGTCGTGAAATAGTGAAATAGGGCCTTTAGCAAGCCTTTTGTTCGAAGCGTCAAGCCTCATATTCGCCCCTCCATTTTAGAACCCTATTTAGCTTTCATGGTTCACATGCTTGAGCAGTACCCGACATTGACATCATGAATTTGGAAAGTGATGCGGATCAACACCTAAGTGGTCGGCTGAGGAGGCTTTCACCATTGTGGGGTCTGAGGATATATAGGGCCGAAAATGTACACTCATGCAGTCTAAAGCACTGATATAAAAAGAATCTGTAGTCAGATTTAGGATTCTGATTGTGGAATATCAGCTGCTTTCAAATCCCGCCGTTTATGTACGACAGCCAGTATAGAAACCTGTTCGTCATTGATCTGGTAAATAATCCGATATGAATAAAGGGATAGTTCTCGAATGGTATCGTCGTTGATTTCCGGAACCTTCCTTCCTGTTCTGGGTATCTGTTCGAGCACGTTGGTCTTCTCACGTATATCGTGCACAACCTTCTTGGCATAGAATGCGGAATTATGGGCAATGAAGTCGTGTATTGAACGTAAGTCGGATATGGCAGGTTGAGACCAGATCACCATGTATCGATATCCCGATTCAATTCTTCGGCGGTGATCGTCTGGCCTTGTTCTACGGCTTGCTGACCTTTCCTGACTTTATCAAGGACGTAGAGACGGTACATGATTTCATCAAGATCCGTGTCATCAGGTAGTTGACCAATAGTATCCAGTGCTTCTTGCTTCGCTGGTGTCATAGTTGTTTCTCCAGTAGACGGGTAGTGACAGAAGTCATTCTGCGTCAGGTAATCTAAGTTTAAGAATCTTCACTTTATCGAATCGATCTTCATTGGCAGCGCGTGGTCGGAAATCGTACTCGCCGTGAAGGTTAACGTGCTGCCAGCTGAGTAGCGAACCCGAGCGTATCGCCGCCACCATACTACTGCGTTCCTGTTGATCGTGGGTATCGAGTAATCGTTGCGATAAATACATCGCATTCCACAACACAATGGCGTTCTGAATTATGGCGGTGCAGGTGGCGGTGATTTGTTGTTGTTCCAGATCACCGTGCTGAAACTCCTGACTGTTGGCAAAGAAAACGGCCTTTGAGAATCGGTTTGATAATTCTACTTTGTTGAGCTGTTTCTCGATTCGTTGTCGCAGTTCTACGTCGTCGAAGTAGGTCAGGATGAATTGAGTCTTGATCAATCGCCCAAATTCCTTAAGCGCTTTATAGAGTGGGTGATCAGCCGAGTAGGAGCTCAACCGTTTAAATAACTGCGAGGCACTACTGTGGCGTAATTTGATTGTTGCCATAAAGCGCAGAATATCGTCCCAGTGCCGCAGGATTAGTTTGTGATCTATAGGCCGACTCGGCAGAATCCTCTCGCCACGCCGCTGATGCGTGGCTTTGCTGGAAAAACTATAGAGCTTTTGTCGATGGATTCCCTTTATCCGTGGCGCAAACGCGGTGTCAATCAAATGTGCTACAGCAAAGATGGATTCGGTATAGCCATGTGTGTCAGTGGAGTGGATATCGCTCTTGATGACCTCATTGTGCATCAAGCCATCGATCACATAAGCTGCCTCTCGTTCTGATGCACTGATCACTGTGGAATAGAAAAGCGCATGACGCTCATCAAGGAAGGTGTACAACGCAACGCCTTTATCCTTACCAAAATATTTAAACGAGTAATTCGCATGGAGCGAGTCAGTAGCAACGGCTACTTTTCTTCCATCGCTACTGGTATGCAGTTGGCCGGGTTGATGTATGAAAGCGTCTGACAGCGCTAGCTTACTCAATGCGGCAACCAAAACATCATTCGCTTGCTGCAGGTTTTTCAGAGAAAAACACCAGGTCACCGTATTTTTAAGGGTACTGACATTGATTCCAGTCGATATTTTCGTCAACCGATCAAGGCCGATGTTGCAACCCAAAGCGAGAATGCCAGCCAGATGGGTTTCAGCGTTAAACTTAAGCTTATTGTTCTTGGGACTGAGATGCTTCAAGTGTCGAGTAAAGTCGTGTTGTCGGTCGATTTCTCGAAGAATCTGTAACACCGGTACGATGGCGCTATCAGCCAGTAAATCACTCACAGCACTTTCCTGACTGAAGTCAGTGGCAGGCGTTCGTATTTTTACTCTGCCATTTTCATCAACGCTCAGATAGTCATTTAGTGCTGACTGATATCGTTGATTAACTTGTCGGTACCGATCATCCAGTGAGAGTTTTAATTGATCAAGGCAGGCTTTGCCATCGGCAAAACGGTTCAAATCGGCCAGTACCAGCAAACGGTCTTTTTCACTTATCCAACGCTTGTTTGGAATCAGATAGTCTTGAATGGCTCGGTACCGATGGGAGTATTTGAGGTTAAGTTTTCCTGCCTTTATCGACAAGGAGATTTGCCGAAACAGCAAGATTTTATACAACGAGGTTCGTAAAGGTTTACCTTCGAAGAGGGCCTGGTCCGTATCAGACAAAAATGCCAGCGGTGGGTTGGGACCGATTTGCCCGTCCGTGTGCTGAAAATGCGCCACAGCCTCCATAAGCGTCCGATCGCTAGAGGCCTCATCGAATACCAGGACTTTGAGAATTGGCGTGATACGACGCTGTAGACGCCGCGACTGCGCCTCTAGTGCGTTGTAGTGGCTGTGTTGATCAGTGTGTTGTTCAATCAGTCGCTCGTAGCGTTGTAGCGCCCGTTGTTCGTTATCGTCTTGCAGAGCCTCATGGTCGTCGAGCAGCTGTCTTAAGCGGGTCAACCGTTCGGCAGGGGATTGCTCTGCATCGCTGATGCGGACAATCCGGGTAATTTCAGCGAGGAGTTGGCGCTGTGAGGTTCGATCCCGATTGATTGATCGCATAGCGATCTTGCGTTCGGCGCGATTGTCAGCCTCGTGTCGAGCATCCAGTTTGTGCGCAGCGTTGGTCGCTGTTTTGGTCTGTTTGAGCAGGGTGTCTGTCAGCAAGTCTTGTCGTCGACAATACTGGTACCGAACAAAAGCCAGGAGATACAGATACCGCTTGTAACGACTGGTGAACTGACGCAACTGTGACACCGAGGCTTTCTGAACCCAGGTAGCGTAATATTCGGTTGCCTTGTCACTGAGATGTAAAGCGTTATAGCAAGTTGAAAAACGATGATAGATCTCGCCCATTCTTTCGCAGACACCCGCATTGTGTTGGATTGCACTGGCCTGTGGGGCGTGACTGAAATTCTTTAGCTCACCGAGTATCGAATGCGTTTGATTCTCTGCAACTAATAACGCGTCAAGCTCGATACAGTGTTGCACTGTCAGCTGCTCCTGCAGCTGACCTATAAGTGCCGATTCAACGATATTGAAGCTCTCTGTGATGACATTCGCCAGATGATGATAGCTTGGAATTTCGATACGATGTTTCCAACAAAAGTCTATTGCAGCGGTGAATATTCTTTCGGGTTTGAGTTGATGTTGTGCTTGAAACTGGATGTGTTCAGCGATCAATATTGTGTTCGTCGCATCGAGCGCTTTCCAGTCGAGCAACGCCAGTATGCGGGCTCGCTGACGTTGAATTCTGGTTGGTGGCAACTGGTTTAAGTCTAACGCGTCACCAATATTCAATAGATGCCCGACGAACTTAATATCACGTTTTCGAAAAGTCTCAGGAGTGAAAAACTTACCGGCAAATCGGAAGTAACCTAACTGCAGAACAAAGCACAACCTGGTCATTGGTGTGCGTAGTGCAGAGAGCGTGCGACGTACATCTTGTGTGATCGCAAAGTAGGCGGGACGCTGCTGGTGTATGAACAACGGTGGGAGATCAAATTGGCGTTGTTCTGATGGCGTCAGAAACACCAGTCGAGTCATTTGTGGCAGATCCGCAGAAACGATAGAAGACAGGGTATAAACACTATATACTCTAGTAACTGTGATTACTAGCACCTAAAAGGGCGATGCCAAAATCCACCCCGATAGCCAGTATGCGTCGATGTGACTCCTAGTAAAACTAGTCCCAATACACGAGTAAAAATGTCCCGCCGCGAGTAAAACGCGCCCCAAAAGTGAGTACGTGAGTAAAGCTTTACATATTAGGTAGAGATTAACACTGTCTTCCTTTGACACTGGCGTCACCCATATTGAATGATTACTAAGCTTTTTTCCCCGTGGGATTCTCCAGCCTCGCTCGCGTAAGGCATTTTTACGAATAATTTCCGTATTTAAGATTGGTTAGAATGTTTTCCACCCACCTAATTCCAACGGCTGTATCTAAATGGTCTATCGGTCTAGCCCAGTTTAATGCCCGAATTTGTTGGTACATCCAGATTTCAGCCTTATCCTCACTATTAAGCACTTCAGTCGCGAATAGAAATAGTTTATTGATGTTATAAATGTGATTTCTCTGGCTGAGGCAATTTGATTCGGTGCAGTTCTTATGGTCTGTTGCTGCTTTGACTAGCCTGATAGTTGCAGGCTCTAACAAGGAGTCTATATCATCACCGTTCCTGAGTATTTCTATCTCTTCGAGTATGGTGTGCTTTCGGCCTTTCGAATTAGCTTTAATTTTATCCATATCTGGCGCGTATATTTTATAATCTACCATGTTTGTCGACCTATATATTTGTTTGTAAGTGATCCATTGGTTTCGAAGATTAGGAATTCTCACACATAAGATCTTTAAGCATAGTGCGGAGATTATATCGTGGAGTTTAGGCATAGCAGTTGTGAAGAATGCTTTTCAAAGATGGTTTGCTAATTACTTTATTGAGTATTGACTCTCCTAGGATCGAACCGAGTTTCACGAGTAAAGTTGTACACGTCAATCAGGCTGGTCATTGTGCACACAAACGTTGTCTTTTAGAACACTCTTCAGCGATTCCTTACTCCGAACCTCATGTAATACCAGACCGCCATCCACTGGATCAGTTTTTAAAACATACTTGGGTTCTTCTTCAATTATGGCTCTCTCGATCCTCCAGTCATACTTGGCAGAGAAATGTTTTCGAGCTGCTTCCATGAGCTTTGTGCGCATCCAGATTCTTGTGCATTCCAGAGTATAGGCTTGGTTTTTATTTACGTTGCTGATCCTGGGTTCTTCCTTGTTTGAAACAGAGATCCGGAAATCCCTCCCAGGACCAGCTAGCCAGGACGACCAGAAAAATGAAATACCACCGCCACCAAAGCTTAATGACCTAAGTTCTTTTTCCCATTGAGAGTATCTAGACCTAATGCAACTGTGCCTGTAAAGATCGTGGGTGGAGGTCAAGCACGGACTTGCTTTCACTATTTCCTTATCAACATATTTAACGGCCTCATCGAATAACTTTAGAATTTCCTCTATATTGTTATATCGTAGCTTCTGCAGATGATAATTATCATTAGTATTACGATAAGCATTAGAGTAACTATAGTTACTCCCGTGAAAACTATCTATCTGTGTAGCGTTAGTGGTGTTGCGTGGATGAATTATTTTATAACTATCAGATAGCTTATGACGTACAAGCTTGTTTGGCTTTTTAAGGTTCTTCCCCAACCATGAAGGTCCACCATATAATCTATAAAAACTACTTAAATTATCATATCCTGTCGTTGGTG
This sequence comes from uncultured Saprospiraceae bacterium, assembly GCA_937924035.1. Classification (GTDB taxonomy): domain Bacteria; phylum Bacteroidota; class Bacteroidia; order Chitinophagales; family Saprospiraceae; genus CALDTK01. The sequence continues at coordinate 9,432 of CALDTK010000348.1, forward strand.
TTGCCCATATATATTCTTTGTTATGCCTGCCATGATGTGCAATTCTGATTTTTTCATTGGTTTCAGTAACCCATTTGAGGTAGTTGACCGCTAAGTTAACTTTCGCTTTTTCTAGTTTGCCTGAAGTCCAATTATCCGGCCTCGAAAATGGATTAAAACCGCAATGATTACAACAAAAACCTGATTGCGTATAACAGGCTTCAAATGCTTCGAGTTCAGCACCACAGGTTACACAAGACTGCTGTAAGTCAATATGGTGTATCGGGCATTTCTCCCAGTCAGGCGACTGATGGAATATCAGGTGTACACCATGAACAAAACACTCTGAGCAAATTTGCAATTTGTCATGCCACCTATTTATTTTTGAAATGCGATTATAATAGTTCATGGCTGCACTACTATCTAAGCAGGGAAAATCGTCCTGAAACGATAGCGCTAGCATCTCACTAGTCCAGCCCGTGGAATTCATAATTCCTTTAAAGTTGAAAGAACTTTTGTCTAGGCGTTTAGAATTGAATCTAATTTTATCAGGGTTTAGAAATACTCTTTTTACGTCAACCTGGTTAAGAGTATTAAGGTTTTGAACTTTATTAATAAGGGTATAAGCTGTCTCCCCTATCGGTGACCAACCAATTTTTACCGCCAACGATGCCATTTCAAGTTCCGGTTTAGCTTGTTGTGTAATGGTCTTGGGTGCGCCTGACCAAATCGATAGTATATGGCAACGATTAAGAACTGACTTCCAGTAGTCTGACGGGGCTTTTACTTTTAGCTTTTACTATTTTCATACCCGTAAAAATGCCGTTAGCCGGTTACCAATCTCCTGGGTGCGTAAATAATCCGTTAAAATGGGATTATAACGGATTTATCATGCATCCTCTGCCAGGGTCCTTCTTTCTCTAATGAAACCCGAAACTATATTCTTCGTCTCGCTGTGATTCTTCAGTTATTCTTAGTTCTAAGTACGCGATTTGATCAACAACCCAGTCACGAACATTGGAACTTTTATGTGTTAGCAACGGAGATAGTGTCTTTTTATCTGATTCTAGGTAAGGAACCAAAGAGCCGGACCAGCCACGAGTTGCCATATTGGCGTTTAATTCCCCCGTTACTCGCTTATCGCCCCCAAAATGATCAAGGATTGCAATAAGCAAACTTGTTGGTTGCAATTCTCCGTCAACCCTTTCAAAGACATTTATACACCCAGCAACAAAAACAGGACCCAAGTCTCTATGTTCTAAGCACCACTCAATGATAACGTCTTCAGAAACATTAGACAGAACGCTTGGAACATCACCATTCAAGCCGGTTTCACGGCTTAAGAGTTGCTGTAACCAATACAAATCCATTGCCTCAGATCGATCGATAGCGTCAGCAATAATCGGCCACAATACTTCACCATATTCGTTCATGAGTTGGAGCATCAAAGGTTTGAGGTATGACCAGATATCCCCATGATTTAGTCCATGTTTACTAGCGGTTATTATTTGATTTGTTAATGCAGATGCAAACTCTTTATCTTCTACCCTTAACAACCTTTCAGCCATATCATGCCAATGGTATACATCTATGGTGGAATGCCCTTGATCTTTATGAAGGGGTACGGCTGCAGTGACTACCTTAAGAGTATCTCGTAATGTATTGATAGCCGCTTTGTTAGTATAACAATACATATAGAGAACATTGAGTGCCGACCAACTTCCCTGCTCTCCTTCCTTGGAGAGTTTTATGCAAAAATTGGCTACTACTGTTGGTTCAACATCATCAATAACACTTCCATAGCTTAACCTATTTGCTTCATTTGGCGACAACACACCTTTCTTTATAAGATCTAAAAGAGCGTCTAAATGTATCTTTTGTATCTCTCCAGTGAGAATTAAACTGGAGTAATATCTAACGAGTTTATCGTTAACAAGCAATCGATCGATATTCTCCTGCCAGTATTCCGGTGATTGTTCAAAAATCCCACGATAAATACCCGAAATTAGCTGTAAATCAGGTTGTTCAATGGCCATTCAGAGCAATCGTTGCCCACTGTTCAGTGGTTGATGTTAACCACACCTTGAGATCCGGCCACTCGGTTTGCAGGTAGTCTTCCATCATGTTCAGAACACGAGCGGCACCGCCACTGGTGGTAGTAACATGAAATTTA
>CALDTK010000349.1 GCA_937924035.1 uncultured Saprospiraceae bacterium
TGGACAACCCATCAACGACCCTGCATAATCTGGGCACAGGTCTACATCGTCACCTACACCGTCGCCATCGCGATCTGGTAGTGGGCAACCGTCACGCTCAGCGATACCTGGTTCATTTGGACAAGCATCTTCTGGATCAACAACACCATCCTTATCAGAATCCGGGCAACCACCTTCTTGGATCGTTCCGAAATGTAACGGACAAGGATCAGCTGCATCGTTGATACCGTCTTCGTCCGTATCAGGACATCCTTTCATATATCGGTCTCCTTTGATATTGATACACTGATCAACATCATCCATCACTCCATCCCCATCGGTATCCCAATATTTAGGATTGAATTTACCGCGACCGAGGTTGAAGACGATTCCAATTCCAATTTGAGAATTATTGCGTTGCTCCTTAAAGCTCTTGCGAAATTCATACTGAGCAGTAAAATATGCTGCATCACTTACGCGGACCATAAGACCTGCACCCATAGGTACTTGGAAGTTTGCACCTTCATTCGGCTCAATAGAAATTCCACCACCAATCAGCGCATACGGTTGAACGCGATCTTTCAATAATGGATAGCCAGCACGCATCAACACATCTGTCATAATAAACGGACGCTTGGTGTCAGGCTGCTCGAAAACGTTGAGGACACCAACTTTTGCTGGAATGGCAATAGACGTGTACTTCGTGAACTGGCGCGCATAAGACACTTCAAGACCATTGGTAATCGTTGAACCGTTTGGGGCAGCAACTTTGTGATCTACCAAAAGCACCTTAGCAGAAATGCTGTGTGGATAGTCTCGATCCTCAGGTTGCTCAGCGACCGTTGGGCTACTTACCTCCTCGCCTTCTCCAGACTGAGCGGTAACCATTTCGTCGTTGGGTGTAGTGTTCTGTGCGTTTAGCGACAGGATGCTCCCGAGCATCAGTAGTAAGACAAATTTTCTCATGGCGGTCTTCCGTGACAGTGCTTCGTCGGGGGCGAATGCACTTGGATACGGATTAACCTTGCAAAAGCGGTGCCTTTTCTATTCTTACAGGTCGCTCTGGCGAAAAAACTGCCTTTAAAAGAATTGTCAATTGCTAGTTGGTAATTGGTAATGACAAAACGTTGCTCGCCTCCGGCTCGTAATAAATCGTCATCCTGAGAAGGCGTGAAGGTGCCTGTGGCGAGGATCTGCCATATGAATCAAGATTGACGCACCAATCAGCCTAGGGCAAAGCACATGGGCCCTCGCAAAGCGGGGCTCGTTCATCGCGTCGTTACTAGTGACATATTCACGACAAGAGTTGATTGTCAACAGGTTGAATGTTGAGACCTTTCAGTCGTGCCGTCATGTCGAACGAAGCACACCGAATTGGTATGAGCGAAAGCGAACCTAAAATGGGATGTGCGTAGCGGAGACATCTCAAGATTTAATCTGTCACCTCGACTAAGTAAACTGGCGTAGCCGAGAACGCACGGAGAGGTCTCAATTCTTCGCTATCGCCAACAGATTTCTCCGCTTCACGGATACGCCAGTTCTGGTCGAAATGACCTGAGCTGGAGTACCAGCCCTCATATCAATTTGTGTGCCTTATAAGTATTAGCTCTCGCAATGACGGAAGGCCTTATTTGTAACTCGTAGTCATCCCTTCGAAGTCAGACTTTATCTCAGCATGCATAGACTCAAAGGCTTCGATCATGTGCTTGCCACGTTCTTTTACACGCTCTTGGACAGATTTGAGCGCCTCTTCAAGTTCAATCTTTTTCGCTTGAGCTTCTGTGAGTTTCGCCTCAATTTGAGCTTGCTGTTTGGTCAACTTTTCGATCGAAGCGATAACCTTGTCAATCTTGGCTTGATCAGATGCAACGCCGGTGGTCATTCGCTTTTCCATCGCTTGCGTAAACTTCTCATGCTCAGCTTCCAAGGTTTTCAAGTAAGCCTCAGCTGAGAGTGCTAATGACTCACGATCGACTCCAATTGTGAAAGCTGTGGTAAACACAGACTCAAAGGCTTGCTGCTGGTCTTGACCTTTCTCCATCAACTGTTTTGCCGCAAGGCGAAACTCGAGGTAACTGAAGGTCGACTTGTCAGCGGTTGAAAGTGCTTTCGACAATGCAGCTACAGCGTCTGCGTCGAGTGATCCGTCTTGATTAAATGCTTTGCTTGGGTCCTTAGCCATAAGGCGAAGCTATACCGTTAACTGATAATTTCAACTTTACTTCGTCCGCTGCTTTGACGCACTAGTCGAATTTGTGTGGCAATTCGCTCTTGCAAGGCGGCTACGTGACTAATGATACCAATGGTTTTACCGCGTTGCTGAAGCTTTTCTAAGGCTGTAATAGCCTTGTCAAGCGTTTCCCCATCAAGACTTCCAAAGCCTTCATCAATAAAGAGTGTATCGATACTGATGTTTTTAGAAGCCATCCGACTAAAGCCCAGCGCCAAGGCCATACTTACCAAAAAGCGCTCACCTCCACTCACCGTGTTCACTGGTCTGATTTGATCGGCTTCAAAGTGATCACAAATCAATATTTCAAGTGGCTTATTATCGCTGTCTGGGTTTGGGCTTACGCTAAAACGAGGGTAAAACTCACGCAAATAACCGTTCGCATATTTAAGTAGCTGCTGCAAGGTTATCCCTTGGGCGAACTGTCTAAATTTCTTGCCATCGGCCGAACCAACCAGCTTATTAAGTGTGGCCCAATGGTTTGCCTGCTTTTCGAGTGACTCAATTTCCTTAGCGTCTTTTGCAAACTGCTTCTTGTCATCGTCGGCTCGTTTCAATAACGCAGTGAGCTTACCCAACTCCTGCTGTTGTTGACCGACTAGGCTATCCAGTGAGGTTAGATTTTGAGTGAGCACTTCCAACGACAATTGGTCTTTGAGCGATACGGTCAACTTATCAAGCCGCGTATTTATTGATTCTACTCGTGTTCGCAGATTAGTTTCACGCTGGGTTGCGGTGGTTATGCGTAGGTCTATCTTTTCTTTTTCTGCTGGACGAAGCAGAGCCCCTTTGACTTCATCGACTGTAGAGAAGCCTGCCTCCGCAGCGTCTTTATCAAGCTTTTCAGTTTGTTTGTTCAACTTCGTAAGGAGAACAGTTTGTCGCTTTCTTGCTTCCGAAAGTTGACCTTGAATTTCGGTGCGCTCATCACGCAGTTTTTGTTGAGCCTCTTCTTTTTCTTTCAGCACTGTTAAAGCAAGGTCCTGTGCAGCCTTCAAGCCACTTTGCATCAATTCGACCGAAGAATAAACTCCCAATTTTGAGCTGATAGATTTCTCAGTGGTCTCTAGTTCCCCTATCGATTGCTTAGTCTTTTCTTCTAGGGTTTTCAGCTCTTCAGCTGTAGAAATAAGCTCCTCTTCTGCCTTAGCAACAGCAGAAACAGTGGTCTGCAATTTCTCTTTTTTCAAGGCGAGTTCGTTCTCATTTTTCCCTCTCGAAGCGAGCTGCTCGCGGAGTTCCTCCACTGCATTTTCTATCAGGAATTTCTCTCCATTTAGTTGAGCTGTTTCAGCTTGACTTAAAAGTATTTCCTTGGATTCAAGCAAATTCTTCTCGGCCTCTTTTTGTTCTTCAATCAACTTCTTTTGACGTTCCTCCTTTTGCGCTACTGCGGCTTCCAGTTTGAGTTTTTGCTCAGACTTGTCCGCACTCAATCGCTCATACTCTTGTAGCTTATTACGCGCTTCTTTTTGGGCATTTTGCTTTGCTTCAAGCCTACGATAATCATCGAGCAGCCGGTTGATCGTTGCTGTCGTTGGACTGACCAAATAGCCCGCATACTTCGCCCCTACCACATTGTTTAGCTCTGCTTTTATGTCCTCAACCTTTTCCTCAAAAGCTGCTAAATCAATCGTTTTCAGTGTCGTCTCCTTCTCTGCTACAAAGAGTGTTTGAGCCTGAAAAAGCTTCTGTTCTTCTTTTAACTTTTCAGTTGTGAGCGTTAGCGCTCTAGTAGTCTCCTTTACCCGTTCGCGGTGCGCATCCATGTCAACTGCTGTGTGCTCATAACCTGCAGGATGTTCTTCAGAACCACAAAGGGGACAAGCTTCGCCAGGCTTTAGTAGGTGTGCATGTGCTTCACGTATGCCTGACAACTCTTTCAGCGCATTCAATGCTTCTGCGCGTAATCTGAGCTCTTTCTCGTGCTCAGATAATTCTAAATTAAATTGCTCAATCTTTTGATTAGAATCAGTAATTTTATTTTTTGCTTCATTGAGTGCTTTTTCTAGAATCGTTTGTTGTCCCCTCTTAGATTCTAGTTGACCTAGAAGCTCCACATAACTACGGAAATTCGAACCAAATGACTTCAGTTCACCTAATTCATCCGCTGTTTTATTAATAGTATCTTGTAGTCTAGTCGATGCTTTTTGGGGACTTTCTCCTTGGTCTAAAACTCCCTTAGGAACTACTGGCAAATCAACTATCAATACCTTCAGTTCTGACTTAGTTTGTTCTAATTCAGCGTTATGCGATGAGACGTCCTTTTTTATTTTATTACTCGCTTCAAGGCGACGGTGATAAGCTTTATGTGCCTTGCTTAATTGTGGTAAGAATGGCTCAGCAGCAGAAAGCCTTGAAGTCTGTTTTAGCGAAAGCTCAATAACCTCACAAGCCTTGCCCAATTCGTCACGAGTTGCTTTTAAATTTGCGAGCTCCACATCACGCTTTGTCTTCTTTTCTAAGGCTACTGCTTTGGTCGTTTGTAGCTCCTTTATGACTTTTTCTGCTTTCGCCAAAACTGATTTATCAGCTGATATTTCCGCAATCTTAATCGCTCCCAAAGACTCAGCCTTCGTTGCTTTTTCGTGTGCGGTTTTAGCGAAAGTTAAAGCCTCTTTAACCTTGGGCTCACGGCTTGAAAAGTCACTCAGCTTATTTTCAAGCTCGGCGACCGTTTGCCGCAGTTCTTTTATCTGTATTTCAAGCGTCTCCAAGGCCTGCACAGATGCATGTAGCGGAGAAGCCTTGTCGTGCAACTTCCTTCTGGTTACATCATCCTTACGCTGGCTTTCGGAGGCATCAAAAGTCTCCTGCTCAGTACGCAGAAGTACCTTTTGCTTAAGCTGTTCTTCATGCTCGCGGTGCAGGTTGACGAGTTGCGTGATGGATGCTTGTTGCTTAATTAAACCAGGTAGTTTCTCTTCAATTAGTGCTTGCTCCTTTTTCCAATTTTTTTCTTGTTCTAAATCAGGCAGCCCTAGTTTTTCAAGTACCTCTTTACGCGCTTTTAAATCTTTCGATACTGACCCAGCACGTTGAAAAACTAGCATGCTGACTTCAGAATAAATCGCAGAGCCGGTGATCTGTTCCAACAAGGCTGAGCGATCGCCATCACTTGCCATCAAGAACGCATCAAACTGACCTTGAGCCAACAACATGCTTTGTTGAAAACGCTTAAAATCTAAGCCCGTAAGGTTCTCAACCTTTGTCGGAACTCCTGATGCTGTTTTTAATCCAGTAGTAATCAACTCACCTTCTCCACCGGCGGAATCAAGTTGACTCAGCTCCATGGTAGCTGTGCCTTTCTTCAATTTGCCAGTCGTTCTGTCTTTGGTAAGTCGCATGGACCAACGGGACCTGAAAATATCCCCGTGAATTTCAAACTCTACCTCTGCATAAGCCTCGCGCTCACCTCTACTTACGATTTCGTGCCCTTGCTTCCGCGCCGTCGAATTGTAAAGTGCAAGACTTATCGCATCTAGGATCGTGCTTTTGCCGGCTCCAGTAGGTCCAGTAATGGCGAAGAGACCTGCTTGAGCCAATTCCCCTCCCGCAAAATCGAGCTCAACTTCTTGCCGAATCGAATTGAGGTTTTGTAACCGTAGGGATAGAATTTTCACGCTTCGGTATCTACTTTTCCAGCGCGTGCATCGGCCAACGCTTCGATGAATAATGGATCGATAAGGGCTCTGGTTTCTGGAGCTAAGTCCGCAGCTGCACACCTTCTATCAAATACTTCTTCGACTGATAGGTCCGCGAGATCTTCTACAATCAGCTCTCCTTTTTCGGAGGTGCTACTTTCGCGTCTTCGCGTAATTTTCAGGACTCGCGCATTCGACTTTTCAGCAATGGAGCGGAGTTCCGCTCTATCAGATTCCCCAACGGTTTCTCCGATAAGAGCAATGTCTATCCAAGGAGATAATTCGTCCTCCTTGTGTCGAGCACAAAAGGCAGTAAGTTTTTCTCGCACATCCTCCAAGGTGCCAGAAAGTTGCTTTAAACGTCGAGAAACGGGTGAAGGGCTCCACTGGATGACAGGCTCACTTCCCGCAACGACTTCGACAATCCAGATGCCTTTTATATCAGTGCCTTCTTGAAAATCGAGCGGAATCAATGAACCGCTGTAGCGCACATGATTTGCTCCTTTTAAGTCTTGTGGTCGGTGAATATGCCCTAGCGCGACGTAGTCGAATCGTTCGGGTAAATCGGTCGCTGAAAGGTTTCGAATATTGCCGACGTAGATATTGTCTTGACCTGCTCTTGCTTCTGCGCCTGTGGCAAATAAGTGACCTGTGGCAATGGCGGGCACTTGCTCGTCGATTTCTTGGCAAGCTTGAGCTAAGCGTTCGAAATGCTGGTGAATTCCTGCAGCCAAGGCCTCTTCCTTATCAGCAACAGCCTCTCCTGCTCTACTTCGGCGCACATAGCGATCTAAGAGAAAAGGTACTGCCGCAATCAGTCCTTGAAGTTCTTTGGTCTTGGGGTCGCGGATTTGAATAACGTCCTTGCGGATTTCATCTGCAGCGGCTGGCGTCGCAACGATGTAAATGTTGAAGGCTTTCGCCAACGCATCGATGTTGCTGATCATTCTTGGCGAGTCGTGATTTCCAGCGATGATTACAATCCATTTTAGGGAGCTTTTCGCCAAACTAGCCAAACAGTCGTAATACATTTTACGTGCATCTTCTGCAGGGGAAGCGACATCGAAGATATCTCCAGCCACGATGAGTCCATCAACTTGATGCTCGTCTACCTGCTCCAAAATCCATTCGAGTGCTAGCTGTTGTTCTTCTGCACGCGACTGTCCGAGTAGCGTTTGCCCTAAATGCCAATCGGCAGTATGGATGAATCGAAGCGGCTTGCTCATGCTACGAATGTAGCCTACAGAAAGGAAGCCATCGCATCACGTAAGCTGCGCGCTTCTTGAGCCGCTGCTTCAGCGAAGTCAGTTCCTGAACTTTTGTAGATGATGCCGCGTGTTGAATTGATCAGCAAGCCACCGCCTTTGATGCATCCATGCTTAAGAACACCCTCCAAATCTCCGCCTTGGGCCCCTATTCCTGGCACGAGGAGAAAGGTCTCTGGAGCGAGTTCCCGAATACGTTTGAAGGCTGCTGGTTTGGTCGCTCCAACAACGAGCATAAGGTTATCTGGTGAACCCCATTGCACGCATTGAGAGATGACGCGTTCCCAGACGTATTCACCTGTCACAAGCTTCTGCTGTTCGAAATCTTCACTGCCTTTGTTGGAAGTTAGACCGAGTACAATTGCCCAGTGACTTTCTACTAAAAATGGCTCAACCGAATCGCGCCCCATGTAGGGTGCTACGGTGAGAGCATCACAAGAAAAGTGATTAAAAAAGGCATCTGCATAGCGCTTAGCTGTGTTTCCAATATCCCCTCGTTTTGCATCAGCAATTACAAAATGGGTATCGGGAATGTGAGCGCGGGTTTTGGCGAAAGCCTCAAAACCTTTAGGACCTAGACTTTCGAAAAATGCCAGGTTGGGCTTGTACGCAACACAGTAGTCGAGGGTCGCGTCGATGATTCGTTTACAGAATTCAACGACACCATCAACGTCTTTGGAAATCCCTTCAGGAAGGCGGCCAATGACTGGATCAAGTCCTACGCACAGGAGACTTTTACGATTGGCAATGTGTGATTCGAGGGTTTGACGATTCATGCTGCAAGGCTACGAACTTTTGATGAGGCCTTTGAGCTCGAAGCGTCAGATCAACTGGATGTGAGAAATAAAGCTGTATTTCCAGCCTCGCGAACAGATGAGGCTATGGTAAGATCTGACGGTTCACCGAGAATACAATGAAGCAACTCTCAAACCCTTCATTTCTGCGACCCGAGTCGGAGCTCGGAAGCCGCCGCAGAAATCAACCCTGAACCAAGCAAACGAAGTGCGAAGCACAAGTGTGTTTGCTGAACCCTGAACCAACCAGCACCCTTAAAGGCTTACCCTATCCCATTCACCGCCTTGATGCTCTTGATCTCAGGGACGCGTTTGAGCACAGCGTCCTCAACGCCTGCACGCATGGTCATTACGCTCATGGAGCAGTTGCTACAAGCACCCAGCCACTTCACAAAGAGGCAATCGTTTTCGACTTTGACCACCTCAATATTCCCACCGTCAACCGCAAGGTGCGGTCGAACGGTGTCTAGCGCAGAATCAATGCGTTGAAGAAGATCTGTTTGTTCTGCCATAATTAGTTGACTTGAACCGGTTGAGTCGGTGGACGCGCTTCCAATCGAAGAGCAAGTTGACGCAAGGTACTTTTTGCAATGTCAGAATAGTAACCCGCAGCAGGGTGTTTTGGATCAACGGAAGGCGGAATACCACCATCAGAAGATTCACCAATTCCTTGAACCAAAGGTACTTGGCCTAGCAATACTGATTTTGCCATGCGCGCAAGCTTCTTTCCGCCGCCTTTTCCGAAGAGTTTGTAGCGGCGATCTGGCATGTCGAGCGGGGTGAACCAACTCATGTTTTCGACAACGCCTAGGATAGGAACATTGACGTTAGGTAGCAAAAACATGTTCATTGCTTTGACTGCATCATCTAAGGCAACTTGTTGAGGAGTTGTCACCAAAACAGCACCCGTGATTGGCACTGTTTGCACAAGAGTCAATTGAATATCGCCTGTTCCTGGAGGGAGATCGACAATCATGACATCCAACTCTGGCCAGACGACATCCAAGAAAAACTGCTTGATGATACCAGCGAGGCGTGGGCCGCGAAGAACCACGGCTTGTTCGGGTTCTACAATGCTACCGATGGACATGGTGGGCATTCCGAATGCTTCTATAGGCATTAATCGTGGCTTGCCATAAACGTCTTGCACCTTTGGTCGCTGTCCTTTTAGGCCAAGCATAGTCGGTATACTCGGACCGTATAAATCTGCATCGATGAGGCCTACGCGTAAGCCCTGTTGTTTTAGCGAAAGCGCAAGATTAACACTGACGGTACTCTTCCCTACTCCACCTTTACCACTTGCAACTGCGATGATATGCTTGACGTGCGGGAGAGCTTGTGAAGTATCGCCTGGACGTGCTTCTGAGAGGAGGTGTATGTGTACTTCAGCTTCCGCGAAAACATCCCTTATGGCCATTTCACAACTCTGAATGAGCGCTGGCTTGGCATCTGCTTGTAAGCCAGGTACGATCAGTTTGAAGCTGACTTGATTGCCATTAATTTTCAAATCCCGAACGCGGTGTTCTGGCTGAATGGTCCCTCCAGTGAGGGGATCTTGGACCCTGTTGATGGCGTGAAGTACGTCGTCTTTTGTCATTGGTGCTACAAAGGTAAACACACTACACTTGTATAGCGCCGTATTGCGTCATGATAGCGTCCACAATATCCCAATATTCTGAGGTATGCTTGTCAAATTTAGCGGACTACTTTTGCGCTCGAATGAACGTACACCGCGATCTCGATACCTTGCCCACGTTTAGAAAACCGATCCTCACGATTGGTAGCTTCGATGGTGTACACCTAGGACATCATTCGCTGCTCCAACGAATCTCTGAATTGGCTGACCGAGTCGAAGGTGAGCGAGTCGTCGTGACCTTTGATCCGCATCCGCGGCATGTTTTGACACCCGATGCTGATCCTCCACTCAAACTCTTATCTACGATCGAGGAAAAGATTGAGCGATTTGAAGCGGCTGGTGTGGATCACTTGGTAGTTGTCGAGTTCAATAAAGCGTTTTCTAAGCAGACGGCTGAAGAGTACCTAGATGATTTCCTCTTTGGGAAATTCAAGCCGCATACCGTAGTGATTGGCTATGACCATCGCTTTGGAGCTGGTCGTTCGGGAAATTTCGAAACGCTTGAAAAGCGGGCGAAGGAAATGGACATAAATGTGGTAGAGATTGGTGCACGTGATGTCAATGAACTAGCAGTTTCGAGCACTCGAATCCGCAAAGCAATCAGTGCTGGAGAAGTTGGCGAAGCAGGAAGTTTGCTCGGCACGCCATATTGGCTCACCGGTAAAGTGGTTCATGGACAGGCGATTGGTCGCACCATTGGCTTTCCTACAGCTAATCTCGATTTAGAAAACCCACATAAGCTCCTCCCCGCTGATGGGGTCTATGCTATTCAAGCTATTGAACTTGAAAGTGGTATGAGTCATGATGCGATGCTATATATCGGCGAAAGGCCGAGTCTGGAAGGAAAGCGACCACGTACGATTGAGGCAAACCTGCTAGATTTCAAAGAAGATTTATACGGAAAACGTTTGCGGTTAGCTTTAATCAAACGCATACGGGGAGACCAAGCTTTTGATTCTTTAGAAGAACTCAAACAACAAATTCAACGAGATCGCGAAGCGACTGTAAAGATTTTCAATCAAGCTACCTCTGCATGACTACTGCCGTTGTCATACTGAACTGGAACGGCAAGGAGCATTTGTCGACTTACCTCCCAAGTGTTGTTGAGCACAGCCAAAATGCACGAATAATTGTTGCCGACAACGGTTCTACCGATGATAGTAAAGCAGTTGTTGATCAATTTACAAACGTGGAATGGTTAGCGCTTCCGCAAAACTATGGTTTCGCGGAGGGCTACAACCGAGCCTTAAAGCAAATTGACGCAGATATTTATGTGCTCCTCAATTCAGATGTGCGGGTAACCACAAACTGGCTTGATGCTCCGCTTAGTCGCTTTGAAAAAAATGTGAAAGTAGGTGCAGTACAACCTAAGATTTTAGCGGATCAACGTCCAACAGAATTTGAATATGCAGGTGCCGCCGGAGGTTATATTGATTCACTCGGCTACCCCTATTGCAGAGGTAGAATCTTTGATACAGTTGAAATAGATAAGGGCCAATACGACGATGCCATTGAGGTTGATTGGGCGACAGGAGCGTGTTGTTTCGTCCGTGCAACCGTCTGGCATGCACTGGGTGGACTTGACGGTAGCTACTTCGCCCACATGGAAGAGATCGACTTTTGTTGGCGACTACGCAGGGCTGGATACGCTTGCTGGGTGGAGCCTTCGAGTACGGTTTTTCACTTGGGTGGAGGGACGTTGCAGTATGCGAGTCCGCGTAAAACCTATCTCAATTTCCGTAACTCTCTGGTCACCCTCACCAAAAACACAGCTGGCGGTCTGCCATTGTTCTTCAAAATCCTACTTCGCATGAAGTTGGATGGCGTGGCAGGGATTCAGTTTGTGTTAAAAGGTCAGCCGAAGTTGTGTTGGGCGATCATTCGAGCGCACTTTGCGTTCTATGGCAAGTTGGGAACGGTGCTTTCGCAGCGCAAACAAACACATAACCTTGGCGGCGGCAGCAGTCGTTCGGTCCTAGCTCATGCGCCTAAAAGCATCGTTTTCAGCTACTTCGCTGCTGGAAAGAAGCTTTTCTCAGACCTTAGCAAGTAACTTCAAATCTCCGTTGGTTTTTTGCGCCGATCGACTACATTTGCACCAGCTTTGAATTAGAAGCGAAAACGAGCTCAGTCATCCTGACTGATACCTCGGGTCATTAGCTCAGTTGGTTAGAGCGCTGCCTCGACATGGCAGAGGTCACTGGTTCGAATCCAGTATGACCCACTTTATAGCTGCGAAGCTGCGGATTATATGCAGTGTTATTTGGCAGAACTTTGAATTGGTAATTGTTAGTTGTTGATGTCCGTGACGCACATGACGCTACATCGCCTTTACAGTCAGCATTTACGTTCCTAGACAATTGCGATTTTCAATAACGTAATGTAGCGCAACTGGTAGCGCACATGCCTTGAGGGTTCAATTCTTGTGAATACTATTAAGAGTAGCCAGTCAGCACGAAGCTTGCGGTGACTTTTTCACTTTAAAGGAAAGTCTAGCCGCGCCAGTTTGAGTGTCTATTGCTCGGTAATGCACTACAGCGTTTCACGCCACTTTCGTCAAAACGAGAACTGTGTGTACTCGTTAGAAGTGTTGGAGATTCTAGCTCATAGGTCGTATATTACAAAGTAGAAAACTGAAGAGCTCTGAGATGCCATTGGGCTAACTGAAAATAGACGGGAGCTTAAACGTTGTGAAAAGTAATGGGATGACGAATTCAATGCAAACAAGTCGAAACCTTATCAATTTTGGTATTCCTCTTGCACTTCTAGCAACCCTAATTTTGTTGTTAAAATATTCAATTCCAATTGGGAATGACCTTTTAAATTTCGCAGTAACGGCTGATCTTCTATTAACAGTTCCACTCGTTTATTTTTTGCTTATTCGAAAATCGAATATTCCAAAGACCACTGTTGTCCCAGTCATGTTAATTGGGGTTTTAATTGGTACATATTTCTTACCACTTGAAGGCCAAGCTTACTTATCCCTCTTTAAAACTTGGGCTTTACCTGTTATTGAAATTTCAGTACTAACGTTTGTGGCGCTCAAAGTTCGCGGCGCTATCAAAAGGCACAAAGAACTAAACGGTGCTGCACCAGACTTCTTTTATGCCCTTAAAAAGACAAGCAATGAAATACTTCCGAAAAAACTTGTCACACTGTTTGCAACTGAAATTGCAGTTATATATTATGGATTTATAAATTGGAAATCAAAGGAAATTAGTACCCAAGAATTCACTTATCATAAAAAAAGTGGATCTCCTGCGCTATTCTATGTATTTATACTAATTATCGCTGTTGAAACAGTAGCTTTTCACTTTCTACTACTCAAATGGAGTGTAGTCGCCGCTTGGATACTCACAGCATTAAGTATTTATACCGGAATTCAAGTTCTTGGATTTGCTAAATCGCTCTCGCAGCGACCTATTTCTATTAATCAAGACAGCTTATCGTTAAAATATGGTATTTTAACTGAGGCAGAAATTCCCTTTGCAGATATCGATACGATTGAGCTTTCAAGAAAACCACTTACGGAAAGCACGCTAACTCAAAAGCTATCTCCACTTGGAGAACTAGAAATTCACAACGTTGTAATTCGATTGAAAAAGGAGAACGACTTAGTCGGCCTTTATGGAATGAAAAAAAGATTTAACCTTCTGGGACTATACATTGATAATCCAGAAGAATTTAAG
>CALDTK010000350.1 GCA_937924035.1 uncultured Saprospiraceae bacterium
ACCACGGAGAACGCAGCATTGGGCCAAGAGTTATAAGGATCGAGCGGCTAAATTAGAAGCTGAAGGTCGCATGCACGAATCTGGGCGAGCCGCTATTGAGCGTTCAAAGGATAGCGGATTGTGGACGTTCATGGACGAAGTCGATGCGCTCGTTACGCCGAAAGACCTGCAAGTCGAACTTGAAAAGCGCGAGGGGGCTGCAGCATTTTTTCATGCGCTTTCGGATTCCGCGAAGCGCTTTACCCTGCGTTGGATCAAGCTAGCAAAGACCGATGCTACCCGTAAAAAACGACTCATCGAAACGGCCAAGCGAAGTGCCGCCGGAGAGTTTGTGAAGGGGGTACGGATGTAGCCTTGCAATCTTTATACGTCAATTTCTAATCTTTGAAGTTGTAAGGTTAGCGCCGTTCTTGCAATACTACCCTAAAGTAGTTACATGGCATGGGGTTTGTCTTGCAAGCTTTATGGCAAGGATTAGACGACTAAGATTAGTCCTCACGTTGGCTTTTTTAGGGTTTATACTCTGTGCTATCTCAGCGCAGGCCAGTGCTGATGGGCAAGAAGCGGTTAGGTCTTTGTTCTACGGAATTCACGACAAAATTGAAAGTGAGAACGTATCTGAAACAAAGCTTCATGATGAAGTAATTGAGATTCTTCTTTCTATTATGGAAGAGCAGCCAGAAAACCTACATAGCATGGGTTTGACTGCGGCAATGGAAGTTGCTAATAGGCTTGAAACACGATCAATACTCCTTAGTAGAATTTCTGAAGTTGCCTATGGTCATGAATTTCAGACCAAGGATGATATCTCACATGCATCTTGGGTATTTAGTTTAGGAATTATTGAGCACGGTCGTGGCGACATGACCGCAGCAAAAATGTGGTTTGATAGTACACTTTCTTTTCGGCAGCGCGGGCTGAAGCATCAATCAGTTGCTGCAGCATCAAAGCTTCTCGGTTACCTTGAATTTGATAAGAAGAATTACGCTGCTGCTGCACACAAATTCCAAATGGCAAGGAAGATGTTTGCAGAGCAAGAAGTATCGCTCTCAGACTTAGTTGACATCGAATGTTCATGGGCTGCTGCGGCAATACTCTCAAATGGCGATGCAGAAGAATGCTTGGCGGTTAGTCAAAAAGCAATTGATGTTCTCGAAGCAGATTCTCTTTTACAAAAGCGATGGTCTTACGCATATCTGGCGTATATGAACCACGCGAGAGTTTTAAATCACCTGGGCCGATTTAAAGATGCGAATATTTATACCCAGAAAGCTGCCAATTTTTGCAAGAAGCGTGGAGATGAAAATAGCCATGCATTCGTCAAGCTGAAAACTGCAGAACTACGAATAAATAACAAAGAGTATGCAGCCGTGAAGGCTCCGCTATTGGGAAGTATTAAAGTATTTAAGAAGTCAGCTCATTTAGAGCATCAAGAAGAAGCACACAGGTATTTAGAACTCATCTATGAGGAGGAAGGAGACTATGCAAATAGCCTTTCACATGCAAGAGAAGGGCGCAAAGCTGCATTGGCTCTCCTAGAGAGCTCACGCGCCGAAGAGTTATTAATAGCTCGTCGGGATTTTGGCGTTTCAAAAGCAGAAAGCAAAGCTCGGCTTGCCGAGGAAATAGCCGCTCGTGCGAAGCTTGAAGGAGAAAAGGCTAAGTCAAATCTGTATACGCTTCTAATAGGTTTCTTGTGTATTGCAATGTTGCTTGCATATACTGTTCAACGCTTAAGATCTCGCTCTCACCGCCAAGAAGAGCTTGAGGCTGAAGTTGCTCTGAGGACAGCAGAACTTGCCGCAAAAACAAAACGACTTGAAGCATCGAACCAAGAGTTGGAGAAGTTTGCATACATCGCTAGTCATGATATGAAAACCCCGTTACGTAATGTGACAAGTTTTCTAGGCTTGATTGAAAGGCGGATGCCTGAGAATGCAAAACCAGCAATTGGAGAGTACGTCCAGTTAGCGCTAGGGTATGCTCGAAGTATGCACACCTTGGTGACTGATGTGCTCGAGTTTAGTAAGCTAAATGTAGATCTGAGTGAACTGAGCGAGCATCTAAATTTGAGAGAACTGTGTACTGACCTAGTCGCAAAACGTTCGCTTGATTCTGAGACTAAGGATGCCGTTATTGAAGTATATGGAAGTGCAATGATAAATGCACCTTCCTCATTTATTGGTCAAGTAATAGGCAACCTAATTGATAATGGATTGAAGTATAATGAATCTAATATAAAAAAATTAGATATTAAATTATACGACCTAGACAACTACGTAAAGATCATTGTTTCAGATAATGGAATAGGAATAGCTCCAGAATATCAAGATAGAATATTCGAATTGTTCAAACGCCTACATACTTCTGATGAGTATGTGGGGACAGGGTTAGGGCTAGCAAGTAGTAAGAAAATAGCGGAACGACTTGGTGGGTCACTTACAATCGAAAGTGAAGTAAGCAAAGGTTCCGACTTTATACTTACACTCCCAAAAGTGTATTCTGGCAAGTCAATAGTGTTAAAAGCCACTTCAGAAGTGGATGTGAAAGCGATACGTGAAAAAGAACTAGATAACTAAAGATTTTCCTTTGTCTTTCGTCCAATTGGACAGTGATGTGCTCTAGCTTTTGCCCTTTGTTTTAGCCATACGGCTTCTTTCCATCTGAAGGATTTTGAGTGAGGTAATTCTACTGTGAAAGTAGGCTTCTGGTGTGATCAAACTAACGCGGGATACCGTACATTCGCTCCATGCAAGACCCAGTATTCGGCCTCATTGACCAAGAACTCGACCGTCAACGTTACGGTATTGAACTCATAGCTTCTGAGAACTTCACCTCACCGCCTGTTATGAAAGCGATGGGCTCTTGCCTCACCAACAAATACGCCGAAGGCTATCCCGGGAAGCGCTACTACGGTGGTTGTGAAGTCGTTGATCAAGTAGAACAACTGGCTATCGATCGCCTCAAAGAACTTTTCGGAGCGGAATATGCTAACGTACAGCCTCACTCTGGTGCACAGGCCAATGCAGCGGTATTCCTGGCCTGTTTGAAGCCCGGCGATCCTATTCTCGGATTCGATCTTTCGCACGGTGGACACCTTTCACACGGTAGTCCAGTCAACTTTTCTGGAAAGCACTATCAGCCACATTTCTATGGAGTGGAGGCGGATACTGGGCGCATAGACATGGACAAGGTTTTGGCGAAAGCTAGAGAGGTCAAGCCAAAACTCCTCATTTGTGGAGCAAGCGCTTATTCAAGAGATTGGGACTACGCACGCTTTCGTGAAATTGCAGACGAGGTAGGTGCACTACTTTTGGCCGACATCGCTCACCCCGCTGGATTGATTGCTGCAGGAATCTTGAATGACCCAATGCCGCACTGCCACATTGTTACCTCTACAACACACAAGACCCTTCGCGGTCCGCGTGGTGGCATCATCATGATGGGCAAGGATTTTAAGAATCCTTGGGGTCGAAAAACCAAGAAAGGTATCACCATCAAGATGTCTTCGATTCTCAATTCGGGCGTTTTCCCAGGTATGCAGGGCGGTCCGTTAGAGCATGTCATCGCTGCCAAGGCTGTTGCTTTCGGTGAGTGCTTGCAGCCAAGTTGGAAGGAATACGGTCAGCAAGTGATTGCCAATGCACAAGCGATGGCGAAGTCATTTATGGCTAAGGGATATCACCTTATTTCTGGAGGTACTGACAACCACTGCATGCTCATCGATTTGAGCAACAAAGGCGTTACAGGCAAGCAGGCCGAGCATGCTCTCAATGCAGCTCACATCACGCTCAACAAGAACATGGTTCCTTTTGATACGCGTTCACCTTTTGTGACGAGTGGCATCCGCATTGGTACAGCTGCAATGACTACCCGTGGTTTTGATGAGGTGGCTTCCGCTAAAACCGTCGAGTGGATCGACCGCATTATCAACGACGTCGAGAACGAGGCCTTGCAAGCGGAGATTCGTCAGGAAGTGAAGGAGTTCATGGCGGCGTATCCGTTGTATGCGGAGGGGGAGATGGTTGATTAGACATGCCTTCTTGCATATGGCAATCAAACCTATTTGATCAAATGTGGTGAGTGTTGCACAAGGGTGCTATGATGCTTCCCAAGCATTTTGTCAGAAAAAAGAAATTATTTGAAAAAGATCAAAGATTCACACTGCGGTTCTTTTTATTTCTTGCCCACCTTTTATCAAAAGCCAAATTGCTAGGCCAAGCTCTCCTGCAGCCATTGGTAAAGCTAAAAATAATTCTAAGTTTGTCGCAAGTGATGAATTAGGACTAGTGAGCTTGAGTAGGTGGATAGCTATATAACATACACCTGCAAACACCATTAAAATCCAAAGTGATTTAGGAATTCTCTGGTGCAATTTCATTAGCCATCCTATCAACATAACGTGAAATCCGAAAATCACCAAACCAACATTCCAGATTGATTGAAACGTTTTTAAGTTCGAGTTGATAGTCTGATTTGCAAGTTCAGAAGCGTTCATGTTTTTGGCTAAATAGTAAGTAGCTATTGCAAATATTATGGTATAGATAACTCTAATTGTTCCAGCTACAATAGATGTTCTATTGTTATCATTTTTGAAAAACTTGTATAGGTTGTAGGATACAAATAAATCTAAAATTAAAATCACAACTATTCCGATCAACATGTTTATATACAATCTTTGATTGATGAGAATGTTGACTTTCGAGAGTTCTAGACGCTCAACGTGGTAGAATTCGGGAAAGGCGTACCCTATCGAAAACCCTGCGGAAATTGTTATTAGAATTAATGACAGCCCTGTTGTTACTGCTATTTGTCTATGATTCATTGTATTATTTTTTAACACCTGTTTCTGAGAGCTTCCAAGGCGAGAGTTTTTAGTTTAAAAAGTCAAGAATATTTTTATTTATGTTTTTGTAATTATCCGGATACAAATCATGACCATATTTCTCATAGATTATCAATTCCGAGTTTTCTATGGCTGCGTCGGTTATCTTTACATCTTCGAATAAATAGCCTATATCTTTTTTTCCAGATATAATCAATGTGGCAACTTTAATTTCCTTCAGTCTACTTTCGAAATCCATGTTACAATCTGCAATCACTCCTACTTGAAAGTCATTAGGGTATTGGACATCTTTTAACATACTTCGCCCCACTATTTTCATTATGGTCTTGTATAACATTCTTTTACTGCCTTTATCGTATAGTATTTCTACAATGGACGCCATAGTTTTTCCATACTTTTCTTGAGCAAAATAGTTGGCTGCCTTTTTTTCAATTTCTTTGCCTCTTTCACTTAGTGTATATGCTGCAGAAATAATCACAGCCTTGTTAATATTCTCAGGGAAATCTGCTGCAAGGCATAAGCCTATTTGGCCACCAGTAGATACACCAATAACATCTACCTTGTCTTCAAACTCATTTGTAATAAGATTGCCGTAGTCTTCGGACATTTGTTCCATTGTGTACCCCTCAGGTAAGTCCGGTTTCCTGCCTATATGGTATACTGTATATTCATTATAAAATGCTTCTGTTTGTTTTATGAATAGTTTTAATAGAAATCCTTCAGGTGGCTTATGGTCAAATGAGAGTGCCTCAATTTGAATTAGTACCTTGTCTCCATTTCCAACTTTGGCGTAGGGTTGACCGTTGAAGAAATAACCAGTTTCAACTTCCCACCCCTTGACAACTTGCTTCAAAACTTGAGTGCTTTGTTGAGCAAACCCAAAAAGAGGAAGGAGTAAGCTGATTGATATTAAAATTGCCCGGTAATTAGTGATTAACATGTGCATTTTGCAAAGTTAGACCAACAGATTCTCAATATTATTGACTTTAGTTAAGAAAGGAGAGAGTAGTGGCTTCAACTCCCGGCCGGTCACAATTGCGCACGACTCTTCTTCTCAATTCAACAGCATTATCAGACTTGGCTGGTAAGTCCAGTATTCGATTGGCCGATTTGCGGCAGCAGCGAAGCTGTAACCGTGAGCAGGGCAGTTCTACGTTTATAAAAGATACTTTGTATTGCAACGAAGAGTTCAATCGCTCCCCCTACAACACCAGCGCCAACATCCCCGCTGCAATTCCACCTACCAACGGACCTAAAACAGGTACCCAAGCATACGCCCAATCACTCGACCCTTTCCCTTTGATCGGAGCAAGCGCATGGAAAATGCGTGGACCTAAATCACGCGCAGGGTTGATCGCATAGCCCGTCGTGCCTCCTAGACAGAGCCCGATGGCCCATACCAAAAAGGCAACAGGAAGTGCACCGAGTGAGCCAAGCCCTATGGTCACCGTTTCGCCATCGACAAAACTAGCGTCCGTGAAAAATAACACGACGAAGACAAGAACAAACGTCCCAAACACCTCGCTGATAAAATTCGAACCGTAATTTCGAATTGCCGGAATTGTAGCGAATACGCCAAGCTTTGTCCCTTGGTCTTCGGTAATCAAAAAGTGGTCGCGGTAAACCAACCACGCTCCGAAAGCGCCCAGAAATGCACCAAGCAGTTGTGCAGCGACATACATCGGAACCTCGGCCCAAGCAAATTTGCCCGCTACCGCCAAGCCCACCGAAACCGCGGGATTCAAGTGCGCACCACTGTACGGTCCGGCCACGACCACGCCCACATACACGGCCAGCGCCCATGCCGTAGTAATGACGATCCAGCCACTCGAATTTCCTTTTGTGCCGTCTAAAATCACATTGGCGACCACGCCAGCACCCAGAAGGATGAGAAGAAAGGTACCGATGAGTTCAGCGATGAAGGGCGTCATGTGGTTGAAATTTGATTAAGCCTTGAAGTTAATCGTGCGTTTGGATTGATGTGAAGTCTTTGATCCTACTCCAAAATATTCAGGTTCTCCAGAAACCTTCCCGCGTCGGTTACGCATGATTGAGTAGGTTTAGCGAAAGTCCCGCGCTTACACATGAATCCACATGTTAACACGAAAGTTGAAGCCATGGCAATGAAAAAGTACCCTTCTGTTGAAGCATATCTGGCAGATTTTCCTCCGCACATTCAAGAGAAATTGGAGCAGCTTCGAACAATGGTGAAAACAGCTGTTCCAGCAGCTGAAGAAGGTGTTTCTTATGGGATGCCCGTATATATCCTTCACTACAAACTAGTCTGGTTTGGAGCGTACAAAAAGCACATCTCGTTTTATCCCGAACCTGCGGCAATGGAAGGTTTTGAACAAGAGCTGGCACCTTATGAGACCGGAAAAGGAACTATCAAGCTTTCGTTTGATGGAGATTTACCCTTAGCGTTACTTTCAAAAATTGTGAATCGAAAGGCGGAGTTGAATGTTGCGCGTGCGATAACGGAGGGGAAGATTTAAGCACTGGGCGGAATCGTCTAAGATAGGCGAGCCGCATAGCGTGCGACTGCTTGGAGGTGGCTGCGATTTATCGCGACGTTTTTTCGCAGAGCAAAGAGAGCAGGGCCGAAGGTTCTGCGGCGACTGCCTTGAGGGTGGGCTTTAGCCCGCCGAACATCCCCCCACAAAAAAGCCCCCAGCTCCTTATCGAAGCGGAGGGCTTTTATGTTTTGGCGAAAGCTGCCGATGCGTTATGGACAAGCGTCCCTATGAGCATCTCACTTCCCACGTCCCAAGTCTCACATCTCTACTCCTTCACCACATTCCGTACCGCCACCTGGTCACCGCGTCGGATCACGATAGAGTAGGTCCCAGCGGGTAATGCTTCGAGCGCAAAGTCGAGCTTGAAAGCCTGGGAAGTTGCCTGCTTAATTTCGAGTAATTGACCAGTAGTAGAATAAAGCGATACCGTTGTCTGCTCAGCACTTGGTTGCTCGATAGCTACCTGAACAAACGCTTGCGCTGGGTTAGGGAACACCTCGATGCGTGTATTAGCATCAAACTCTTGCGTGCTCGATTGCATCTGCACCACCACTGTTATGAAGTCAGCAGAAACAGCTTCGCATGCGTCATCCGTCAACGACGAAAGTGCTTGGCCAGAAGTAGGCTCAGCTAGACCTAATGAACTCCAACCATAGATGCGATACGATCCAGGAGGAACGTTATCTAAGTTCAGAATAGATGAAATCGCTGGATCAAAAGAACCAAGGATAATACCCTGGTCGTTTGTAAGCACATACCTAAAGTTCAACCTATCGGCAGCTGTTGCGTACTGCATCTCAATAGTGGCAGCTCCAAGAATAAGCGTCGTGTCAGTTCCGCCACCAAGCAGTGTTACTGCACCTCCATCGGGAGCTTGACGATATACCGTTATTGGATTCGAAAGGTTGAAGCTTCCTGTTAAATCGGAAACGTTATTTCCTACAGCTGCACCCATCAAATCTGCATGAGATGCTAAATACCAAATTTGACAAGTACCTACTCCTGCGCCATTCAAATCGAAAGGACCAGCGCCCGGAGGCAAGGCTAAGATCTCACCAGATAGATCGGTAATCACAAAATTGAAATTGGTGCCAACTGCATTTCCAGCAAGCACAACTTCGATTGGACTGGCAACACCATCGATACAAATGACCGTATCGGTTGCGGTGCTCACAAGAGCGATGTCGCCACCAACTGTCGCAACGTTCGGCTGGAGGATAAGCGTAATCGAATCACGTGAACTAAAAAGGGAAACAGCACCATCTGAAATGCTCAAGCGTTGGTACACGGTGCGTGGTGTGAACCAAACTAAACCTGTATCAATGGCAGCTTGATAGATTTCTGCTGCATTGTATCGCGCAGGCTCAGCATCCAATACCTTCTTAGAATAGAAGGTGCCAGAAAAGTCGAGTGTCGTTGAAAGCTGATAGTTGTAAACGAGCAAGTCGCCATCAGGATCAGTGATGTTCATAGCAGCAACGTCGAATGTCATTGACGGATCGTCTTCTAGCATGATGGTGTCACCAATGCCTGGAGAAAGGATGTTATTCGCCCCAACAGGAAACTGATTGTCATCGCGCAAGAGTTGACTACGCAACTCCCCCATTGGGTATCGCTGAGAATGAACGTTGACATAAATCTGTCCAGCCAAAAGACTATCACGAAGCCCATTGCTGATCGTGAATTTGTTGTCGTCGGTTGGGAAACTCCCACTGCGGAGTCCGGCGTCGACGCGAGGGTTCAAAACGAGTGCGATTGGTCCAGTTTCAATGGCAGAACCGTAGTGTAAATGACAGCCACCAGCGATGGAAGCATCGTAATCGCTAATCATATCGAAGAAGCCACCAGAAACGGTGAGTTGATTGTCGGTCAACTCAAACTGCCAGTTGCCACGCCCAAACGTATAGGCTGACTCTACTTCGTTAAAACCGACCATATCGGCACCGAGGTAGGTTTTGGCGAGTGGCAGAATCTGCCCACGAAGCTCACCGCTACGGAAGTTCTCACTGTGCACGTTAACATACATCTCGCGGTCGAAGAGTTCGTCTTCGCGATCGCTTGCGTCAAACGTATTGAGAGATGGGCGAATGATTGCATTTCGTCCAGACGCGTCAACAGTTGGTGTAATGACATATTCAACTGGACCATTCAAACCAGAGGTACCGATGTGTACATGGATACCTCCAGCAATGTCTGTTGCCAATGCTGAAGTCAAGTTGTTGAAGCTTCCGCTCACGCGCATCATGCCGTTCTCATCGTAGGTCACGTGTACACGCCCTGTAGAAGGAACGTTTACAGCAGGCAGCTCCTGCATCCCTGTGAGTTGGCCTCTGAAAGTGGCAACGTTCAATCGGCTGATCTGACCGCGAAGCTCACCACCTCGGAAAGCATCGGAGTGTACATTGATGTATAAGCTATCAATAAACAGAGCATTGAGTTGATCACCGTCGAGCGTAAAGGTGTTGTTTGCTGCTTCTATGGTTGCGCCTCTTTCATCTGCATCAAGTGTTAGGTTGAGCGGAAAAGCAACAGGCCCAGATTCTCCTGCAAATCCAGTATGGATGTGTGCGCCTCCGGCAATATCGGTTGCAACAGAATCGCTCAAATTTTCAAACGAACCACTTACCGTGAGGAAGTTGTTGTCAAGCGTGAAGAGAAGGTTACCATAACCCTGAGAAACGATAGCTGGCAGCTCATTCGAACCGAGTAAAGTTGCCTGAAAATACTCGACAGAGATAGGGAGCAGTTGTCCGCGAATTTCACCACTTGGCTGACCGAGTGTATGAATATTGATGTACAACTCGCGCGCTTCTAGCTGAGCAATTTGGTTTGGAGTGAGGGTGAAAGTATTATCTCCACTAAAGAAATTACCACCTCTTAGATCACCATCTACAACTGTAACAAGAGGGAAAATAAGGGGACCATTTTTACCTGCTGTTGCAACATGAATATGTGCTCCACCAGCAATGTTGGCGTCGAAATCATCGTCAAGCTGGCTAAAGTTGCCTTCGATACTTAGTAAGCTGCCTCGTAAGGTTGCCGTTACTTCTCCGCGTGCAGCAGTTAATACGTTTGGGTTTTCTTGAAGACCACTGAGACGCGCATTGTAAATACCTGAAATTGCAGCGAGTTCGCGTGTAACAGTTATTTCATTCGAAACAGCAAAAGTGCCTACCAGTCCAGAAACGTTGTTGCCTACAGCTAGACCTGTCAGTCCTGTTTCATACGCCAAGTACCAGATCTGACATACACCAGCGCCAGCACCTTCTAGATCAAAGGGCCCGTCATTCATAGGGATGGCGAGAATTGCACCTGATGTATCTGTTATTACAAAAGTGGTGACTGCACCGGTGTCCAATCCATCGCGAACAACCACAATAGGGTCTGGAATTCCGTCGATCGTAATTGTAGTATCAACTGCTGCGCTTCGAAGCGCGATACTACCGCCATTGACTTGTGCAGAACTCAGTTGAGTCAAAAGCAGGCATCCAAGCATCAGCAAGCAGGCTCGAAATAAGGTAGGGGAGTAAAATCGTGTCATCAGTGTGGGGGGTCAATAAGTAAAGCTTACGCCAAAACCTATGCTTTAGTGGTGTAAAGACATATGCGTTGACGCCTAGACATGTAAGTTTCTGAAAGCGAAGGTATGCGCTTATCGAATACCATGAAATATAGTGAGTTCTTATCAACGCTAAGTCTTTCTCCTCAAGTAGTGACGCAGACAAGTCTTTTTCGTCCTAGCTTGTGAATCATTGCTGCCAGTGAGTTGCTGAAACTTCAGCGCCAAAACAAGCAAAAAAAACACCTACATACATGGATTTCAACATCGACCTAGCTAGCCTCACAGAGAGCATCATTCTTTATCTCCCCAAAGTGATTGGCGCCATTCTGGTTGTCATTATCGGCTTTTGGCTTGCGGGTAAGATTAGTAACATGGTAGGTAAAGCGCTTAAAAAGCGGGGTACCGATGAGACGGTTTTACCATTCATTAAATCACTTATTGGAGTAGGCATTAAAGTGATTGTACTCGTGAGTGCCGCGGGCATGTTTGGTGTCGAAACCACTAGTTTTATCGCCATTCTTGGAGCGCTAACGTTCGCAATTGGTATGGCACTTCAGGGAAGTCTTGGGCATTTTGCAAGTGGCGTGTTGCTGCTTACGTTCAAGCCTTACAAGGTGGGTGACTTAGTCACTATTGGTGGCGGCCAGACTGGCGTTGTTGAAAGCATTCAGATTTTCAATACGATTCTTTCAACCTTAGATAATCACCGCCTTATCGTGCCTAACGGTACAGTGACGAGCAACGTCATCCAGAATATCTCCGGACAAGGAACAGTTGGTGTGCCATTGGCATATGGAATCGGCTATGGAGATGATATCGATGCTGCCCGCGCAGCAATTATAAAAGTAGCCAAATCATGTCCAACGGTAATTAATAAATCTGAGCTTGGCGTGTCTGTGAGCGAACACGGTGACTCTGCCGTTATGTTGGCTACCCG
>CALDTK010000351.1 GCA_937924035.1 uncultured Saprospiraceae bacterium
ATTGCAATCACGCTTTGTGAAGCACTAAGTAGCGTAAATAACTTCAAAGAAATTAGGGCCTCATTCCGACATCGTTGGAGTGGGGCCTTTTTTTGATTGCCTCGTATTTACAGTTTATACCTGCGAGCTAGTAATTCTCAGGCCCCTTCCCCCCAAACGCCAGCCAACTCAACAATCGTCTTCGCAGCCAAATTCAAATCACGCTCACTTATCCACTCCTTGCGACTGTGAATCATCTGCATACCCGTAAAAAGGTTGGGGCAGGGGAGTCCCATAAAACTTAGACGACTTCCATCAGTACCGCCACGAATCTCTGACTCGATAACCGGAAGGCCTACTCTGCGAATTGCCTCTTTTGCATTGGCCATCACTTCGGGATGGAGTTTTAAGATTTCACCTAGGTTTCTGTACTGCTCAGATCGATCGGTAGCAATGGTTGCTTTGGGAAACGCCTCGCGGGTTTTGGCGCAAGCTGATAATAGCACATCGTACTGTTCATCCAACTTGGCCGTCTCAAAATCTCGGAGGATGAAAACAAGTGTCGCTTCTTCAGCACTTCCTTCCATGGTGACGAGATGCACGAAGCCTTCGCGTCCTTCCGTTGCCTCTGGACAATTCCGGTCTTGCGGCAGCAGATTCACCAAGTGGCTAGCAACACGGAGTGCATTGACCAACTTTCCCTTTGCATAACCTGGGTGCGCACTAATACCCGTCACCGTGACTTTGCAGGCATCAGCACTGAAGGTCTCACCCTCCACATAGCCTGCTTCACCGCCATCAAGGGTATAACCAAAGTCTGCATCTAGCTTTTTCATGTCGAGTTTGTCGACGCCTCTGCCTACCTCCTCATCAGGTGTGAAAAGCACTCTGATCTTGCCATGAGGAATTTCAGGGTGCTGGAGTAAATAGTTGGCCGCGTCCATAATCGCAGCAACGCCTGCTTTGTCGTCGGCACCTAGCAGTGTATCGCCACTTGCCGTTACGATCGTGTGTCCATGGTGTTGAGCTAAGTAAGGCTGGTCAACTTCGTTAATGTTCAAACCACTACTCGGCTCTATAATAATTGAGCCGCCCTGGTAATTTTTGTGTACCTGCGGTTTCACATTCTTTCCAGTGACATCAGGTGTGGTATCCATGTGCGAACAAAAGCAAATCGTCGGTACCTCATGATGTACAGTCGATGGAATGGTCGCCATGACATAGCAGTGTTCGTCTACTTCTACATCTTTGGCTCCCATGGCTTTGAGCTCTTCTGCAAGCACCTTTGCAAGGTCAAATTGCTTTTGTGTGGTTGGCGTTTCTGTCCCGTTCGGATCTGATTCTGTATCGATCTGAACATATTTGAGAAAGCGTTCTATAGCCGTATGAGAGCCTTTGTAAATCATAACTGCAAAGTACGTTTAGAGAGCTGAGTCTAAAGAATTGTAGGAAAGTGAATGCAAAGCATCACTTTTATATTCCTACGCGTACCTTTCGCGCAGTGGAGGCCTACCAAAAGAAGCTTGATAAACTAGATGCTCGCCTTGACGAGGTCTTGAAAGTAATGCGTGATGCAGGTGATAGGGCGCTTCATAAAGCGCCTATTGAAGGGGCGTGGACACCGCTGCAAACCCTTCATCACATCTACTTGGCCGAACGTGCAGGTGTGGACTATTTGCTTTATAAATTTGGAAAAGAAGAAGAGCCTCCACCCTCCAACTTGAGATCGCGATTAAATGGTAAATTGATCTCAGCGGCTTTTGCGACTCCTAAGAAATTCAAATCTCCTGAATCGATGGACAGTAGAAATATTGTGTCCTCGCGTTCACTTACGTTGGAATCGATTTCATATGATTTGCGCATGTTGCGCAATGAACTAGAAGATATTCTAAAGTCAGCTCCAGATTCTTGGCACAAGGCCGCCGTGTTTTTACACCCAGTTGTAGGAAGGATGAGCCTAAAGGATATGCTTGCATTTTTCCAATCGCATCAGACTCGTCACATTCGTCAGATCAAGCGTGCGCTAGCCCAGAATGCCCGCAATAACCGCCGTCAGAAAGCAAGCTAGCGTTCCACCAATTAAGGCTTTCATTCCAAATTCAGTAAGCAGCTTTCGTCGCGCAGGAGCAATTGACCCTATACCTCCAATTTGGATTCCAATGCTCGCAAAGTTGGCAAATCCACATAGTGCATAGGTGGAAATAAGGAGGCCCTTATCGCTCAAAACGATGCCTGCTCGACGCATGTTATCAAGTTCTGCGTAAGCAACAAACTCATTGATGACGGTCTTTTGTCCCAGGAGCTGACCAACGAGAACCATGTCTTCCGTAGGTGTACCAAGTAACCAAGCTATTGGACTGAATATGAGACCGATTACATAGGTGAAGGTGAGTCCTTCAAAGCGACCGTTTGTGAGGGCTGAAATCTGTGAATTCCAATTGCCATCATTACCTGAAATTCCGTTGTAGCCTGCATTAACGATGTCTGTAGCCCAGAGTAGAATACTATTCGCCATAAAGATTAGGGCAGTAAAAACTAGCAGCATCGCCCCAACGTTAATCGCAAGTTTAAGTCCGTCGACAGTTCCTGTGCTTATTGCATCGAGGAGGTTGTCACCAACTTCACCACTCATTCGCATTTGGTCATCTATAGGCTTGTCCTCCGTTTCAGGGTAGAGGATCTTAGCCATGACAATTGCTGCTGGCGCTGAAATGATGCTTGCAGTGAGAAGGTGCTTCGCATAGAACATTTGTAATACAGGATCGCTACCTCCTAAGAATCCCACATAAGCCGCGAACACACCTCCAGCAATCGTCGCCATGCCGCCCACCATTAAACATAACATCTCTGATCTGGTCATGTTATCCAAATAGGGTTTTACGACTAATGGTGCTTCCGTTTGTCCGATAAACACATTGGCAGCTGCAGCAAGGCTTTCTGGGCCGCTTAGTCCCATTGTTTTCTTCATAATCCAGGCGAAGCCGTAGACCACTTTCTGCAGTATGCCGAAGTAGAAAAGAACAGAAGATAGCGCCGAGAAAAAGACAATTGTCGGAAGTACCTGAAAGGCGAAAATGTACCCGAAGCTGTCTAGGTCTGTAATAAGGTTTCCGAAGAGGAACTGTGCTCCTGCTTCTGAGTAGGCGAGTACTCCTTGGAAAAAACTGGCAAGAATATCGAAGATGCTGCTCGCGAGCGGAATCTTCAGAATTGTTAGCGCAAGCACAAGTTGTAGTGCGAATCCTATCCCTACAAGTCGCCAGTTGATTGCCTTTCGATTGCTGCTGAATGCATAAGCAGCTCCAAAGCAAAAGGCGAATCCAATGAGGCCGCGGACAAGATCTGTTATCGTGGGGAAAGCTTCCATACCTAGTTCGGGCAATATAGCGCGAGGAAAACCTACATACGCTTAAGTTTGCCACATGGCATCAACGTACGTGGTTGGAATATCTGGCGGAAGTGGTTCGGGAAAAACAAGTTTCGTCCGCACTTTGCGCAAAAAGCTGGGAGATCAAGCCACCTTTATCTCTCAGGACGACTTTTATTTCCCGATGGAAACGCAGGCTGTTGATGAAAACGGTGTGCATAACTTTGATCTCCCTACAAGCATTGACTCCGCTTCGATGGCGAAGGAAATTCGCCAAGTACTTGCAGGTGAGACTGTCCAACGCAAAGAGTATACGTTCGAAACGGTTTATCGCGACGATCAACAAACGGAAGGGAAGAACGAACACGTTGCGAAAATGCACATGTTCAGACCCAATCCAATTCTAATCTTGGAAGGCCTTTTCTGTTTTCACGAACCAGAATTACGCGAATTGATGGATCTAACGGTCTTCATCGACGCATCAGATGTGGCCAAATTGAGCAGACGTATTAAACGCGATCGTGTAGAGCGAGCGTTGCCTTTAGAGGACGTACTCTACCGCTATGAAAAGCACGTACTGCCTTCTTATGAAACGTTCATAAAGCCTCATAAATCAACCTGCGACATTGTTGTGAATAACAACTTGTCTTATGATCCCGGGCTAG
Source organism: uncultured Saprospiraceae bacterium (assembly GCA_937924035.1). Taxonomy (GTDB): domain Bacteria; phylum Bacteroidota; class Bacteroidia; order Chitinophagales; family Saprospiraceae; genus CALDTK01. The sequence continues at coordinate 4,012 of CALDTK010000351.1, forward strand.
AAGTATTGCTCTGCCACCTGAAAGAAAAGCTTAAATAGTGGCGGGTCGTAGGTCTCTAAGACACGTTCCTAGAAGAGTAAGAAGTAAATTCCTACGACTACAAGTAAGGTGATTATTCCTGTCCAAATAAAGAACGAGCGTTCCTGCTGAAGCTCTTCTTCAGTAGGCTTGACGTCTTTGCCAGAGTTATTGCTCTGTTGTGCGTTTCTACTCTTTCTATTTCGACGGGCCATAGTTGTTTCTTAAGGTTAAGGGCTAGAGGTCTTCAGGCTTACGCCAAAACCTGCTTCTAGTTGCGGCTTCAAAATACAAACCGTTTTGCTCTTTATGCAAGCCCCCGAGCAAACAAAACTCCTATCAGCGTTCCAAGAGCTAGCCCAATGAGGCCGATGAACACTCCAGTAGGGACTAAATCGTAACGTTTGGTGGTCGTAGCAATTGGCGGTACAAATGCAGGGCTATAGATTGATCCTATAAGGGCCATGAGGTATAAGGCAGGTTCAATACGTAAAGCTTTCGCCAAAACAAGCGAGACGATCACTTGAATAAGCAAGAATAATCCCATTTGTCCAGCCCAAACCAAAGCCTCTGGTCCTACTGCGGTCCAATCGGCAGACCAGCCAATGAGTACGCAGAAGACAAGCATGAGGTATTCGCCGAG
>CALDTK010000352.1 GCA_937924035.1 uncultured Saprospiraceae bacterium
CTTTGGCTTCGATGAGATCCCTGCTCCAGAACTAGCATATGATGACATTCTCATCGAGAGCTTTGATTTTTTGTACGGAAGTACATTCGATTACACTGCGAGTGAGAATGCCGGATGGTGTAGCAGTATTGAAAATGATCAATACATAAGTTTTAGGACTGATCCTTCAGGAACAGGGAGAGTCGTTTTTTCAATCGAGAGTTTCGGCTGTACAAATGGAGGCGGACTTGAAGTGGGTCTATACGATATCCATAACGAACTCGTGGGGAGCTGCACCACAAATGATCGACAGGCTTTCACATTTTCTAACTTGACTCCAGGCCTCGTGTATTATCTCCGAATTGATGGAAATGCAGGTGACAATTGTGCGTTTACGATCCAATCCATCAGTGGAATAATCGCAGCACCAGCACCACCAAATTCCTATTTAGGAAGGGACACCTTCTGCACTAGTGGTTGCGTCACTGCACCTACGGGGGAGACCATCACTTGTGCCTCTGGGCTTTATGCCTTTGAAGCCTCAAATGACACTACGTACTATGGGAAACTTTTCATTGATAATTCACAAGAGTTGGAGCTTGGTCCGTTGACCTACACTTGGAATATGACCACTTGCGAGTGGTTTGTAGACCTGAGCTGGATCGGTTCCTCGTCACCGTTTTACCTCAATGGTGAGTCGTATCAAAATTCTTTTGCTCAATTAGGGCCATTTGCGGATGCAGAAATTGTCTCAATTGCACTTTCTGGATCTAGCACCTGCGTTGATACACTTTTTACAGACTTGACTTTTTCTTGCACATCTAGTACTACATCCGCCCAAATCCTTGGCTTCGAAATAGCACAACTGAATTCCTCTCTACTTCAAATCACGGCTCCTTCCTTTGGCTGGAGGCTAAGCATTGTCGATATACTCGGTCGGGAGGTAAGTACAACTCTTCTTAACCAAGCTTCCAATCAGCTTTTTGTAGGGGACCTTACTCCTGGCGCTTACGTTCTAGTCCTTGAAAAGGGAAAGGAAAGGGCTGCGCAGAAGTGGGTGAAGCGGTAGGGCTGTTCGTATTTCGACGAATTACGTTGAATCCATTCTAGCGTCGTGATTGACTAATCTGTTCGAATTTCTACAATTTTCAAATCACCCCTCGTCTAATTACATATAAGCAATATGCAATCAGTTCACAGCCCAAAGATTACGGCTCGAACAAGTGATCAATAGCGCCTGCAGTAATTCCTCCAACTTTCTTTGAAAACTCAAAGCATTACTGAAGCCTGAACCTTAGTCTATTCTGTAAGCGAAAGCCGCAGCTGAAATCCTCTGTTTAATACTCCAACCGAAAACTCCTCCGGTGCCAAGCCGTCGGACCGTGTGCCATTAAAGCGCGTTGATGTGGGGGCGTCGCATAACCCATGTTCGTGTTCCAACTGTACTCTGGATGCTGCTCATGCAACTCAAGCATCTTAGTGTCACGGTAGGTTTTGGCAAGAATACTCGCCGCTGCAATCGACTGAAAACGTCCATCACCTTTTTTCTGGCAACTGTAGTCCACTCCTTTATAATCTCTCCAATAATGACCGTCGACAAGTAAAAGCTTTGGTCTTTCGGCAAAACCTTCAGGCAGACCATCAAACTCCTCCAACCGCTTATCCAGTTTTAGCGAAAGCTGATCTAAAGCCTTGTGCATCGCAGACATCGAAGCTTGTAGAATATTCTCCTCGTCTATTTCTGCAGGACTGCACCACCCTACCGCCCAAGCCAACGAATTTTGCTCAACCCAAACACGAAGCTCCTCTCGACGTTTGGCCGGAATCTTCTTCGAATCATTAAGGTCGAAGGGACTCCGCTTGCCAGGCATTAGCACCACAGCCGCAGCAGTGACCGGCCCAGCCAAGCATCCGCGGCCAGCTTCATCGAGCCCAATCTCAATAGTTTTCGGACGGAACTGTCGACGTAATGGCATGGTGCGATGATACTATCTGTATGTGTATTTGACCTTCACCTACAATCAAATAGAACTTCCTCACGCTCCTCAAGTTACCTTGGCTCTATGCGTGTTCGATATATCGTACTACTTCTTGTTCTGGGGAGTCTTGCCTACCTGCTCTTTTGGCCAACTGGACTCAATTTCCCAAGTCAATCATTTGAAGAGCCACCAGCATTTTCAGGTGCTTTGCTCCCTAATACTGCACTCAATAATCTGCAAACTTTGGGTACCGTTGGCGATGGCCCCGAAGACCTAGCAATTACATCTGACGGTACGATCTACACCGGCGTTGCCAATGGAACGCTTTTCAAGAAAAGTTCTTCCTCAGAAAGTTGGCAGGCCATTACTGTGACATACGGTAGACCGCTTGGATTAGCTTTCGACCCCACCGAACGTTGGCTCTATATCGCAGATGCGATGAACGGCCTCATGCGCACTGACAAAGACGGGCACCTAGAACGACTCATTGATTCTCTAGATGGGAAAGACCTCGGATTAGTTGATGATCTAGCTGTTGCTGATGGAGGAATCGTTTATTTCACCACAGCAACCACAGAATGGGGCTGGGATGAAGCCAATGATGCCATTTTAGTTGGGAATCCAACTGGTAAATTGATGCGCTACACCGTCCGTACAAAGCAACTCGATGTTTTGATCGACGACTTATCCTTTGCTAACGGCGTTGCGCTAACACCAGACGGCAAAGCCGTTTTAGTCGCAGAAACGGGAGCATACCGCATCAAACGTTACGGACTTGTCGGTCGAGACAGTGGCCGTGTCACCACCTTTTCAAAAAACTTACCAGGCTTTCCAGATGGTTTGAATTATGATGAGAACGGTAACCTTTGGGTAAGCCTTCCTAGCCCTCGACTCGCTACTGCTGAAAAATTAAGCGATCAACCGTTTTGGCGACAAGCTGCCTATAAATTGCCTGAACAATTCAAGCCAAAACCTGAGAGGTACGGCTTTCTTGTAGCCTTAAACCCAGATGGGCAAATCATCGAAAGTCTCCACGGACCTGATGGCAAATATGCCCTTATGACCAACGTGGTGTGGCGGGGGGACACCGCATATATCGGAAGCTTGCAAGAGCGAAGTATTGGGGTCTTTGTACGCGAAAATTAGCTACTACAACACCTCAGCTACCACCCGGCGATTGAGCTGCCTTCCTTCAGGGGTATTGTTGGTTGCAACAGGTTCAACCTGCCCACGACCTTCGTTTTCCAAGCGATAGGTATCAATTCCGTGCTCTTCTAAATAGCGTACCACTGTTGCTGCTCGTCGTTGCGAGAGGTCCTTGTTATAGTCGGGAGTACCTTGATTATCAGTGTGACCAACGATACGAACCCGAACATCACCGAAACGCTTCATGAGGAGTACCAATTTGTTGAGCTCTCGAAATGAGCGTGGTTGCAATTCATCACTGTCCGAGTCGAAATAGACATTGCGTAGTGTGATAATCTCGCCCGATTTAAGCTCGCGACGACTCAAGTCGTTGGCATCAAGCTTAACAGGAATCAAAGGTTGAAGTTTGCGCAGTTCCACTTGGTCGACGTAGTAATAAGCGAAGGGTAAAAAGGGCTCTTCTATCGGAGGTGCAGTGGTTGTTGCTGCATCTGTACTGAAATTGCCAATCAAAATATAGATCTCATTTCCAGTCGCTGTAAACTCGGTCTTCAATTGCATCCACCCTTTTCCAGGATCTGCAACTTCCGTGAAAACCACATCTGGTGTAGCTGGGACTAGGCGGTCGTCTTCAAAACGCACGGGTTGTGACAGGAAAGCTGCCCCCAATCGATCACAACGCATGCCACGTGGTAGCGCGGCGACTTCCATCGAAAACTCGTAGCGTTGCCCCGGGACGAGATTTTCTATAAGCTGCGTTTGCAAATACTCCCTACAGTGCGGCTTGCCGTCAGCGCATCCATATAAGGTGATACCCGACATTGCGCCCCCATCAAAAGGCTTTTGCTGACCAAATCCCTTCTCGGCCCAGTGGCGAGGTACACGTACATCTGGATTGTATGCATCAGGAGAAGCGGCGGTTGGGGAGCGCCAATAGCGAATCACCCTGTTGTATTGAGCACCCTTATAATACCAACCTAAGGGCCTCACTCTGAACTCTTCAAAGCTTGGATTAGGGATCAAATTGGGTTGTTGCGATTGCCCAGTTGCATGAGAGATACAAACGCCCAAAACGAGAAATAAAAAGAAGTGCTTCACAAGCGTAAAGTTATGCCGAGAACAAGAGTTGCGCACGTTGGTCAACATACCTTTGCGTTAGGGGTTACACATACCGATATCCTCAACTGATTTTATGAACGCAAGACTTCGCACCTCTATTCTCATAGGCTATGCGCTTTTGGCGATTCTTGCGGCCTTCTCGCTGCTTAACCTCAAGTTCGGGTTTGACTTTTCGAAGTTCTTCCCTCAAGACGATCCAGATCTTGCTTTTTTCGAAGAGTTTGTCGAGGAATTTGAAGCTGATGACAACTTCTTACTGGTTGCCGTAGAGTCGCCTTCCGGCAAAACAGCCTTTGACACGGCATTTCTGAATCAGTTTCATGCCTACACGCTTGCTCTTCAGCAATTACCCCTGACTGGTAGTGTTCTGGGGCTAACTAAAATTCGATATCCGCTCAAGACGCCTTTTGGCCTTACGAGCACACCCGCATTGCACCGAAACGATCCCACGCGTCTTGTGCGTGACTCGGCGAGAATTATGAACGATGAGCGCTTTGTCTATAACCTCATCTCGCCTGATGCAACCACTCTAGCAATGGTGGTCCGTACCACTGAAGACATGACGCTGGGCGCATCAGATTCGTTGATGTCCTCCGTACAGCGGGTGACAGATAATTCAGGTTTTAGCGAAAGCCAAACCCACTTTCTAGGACGTGCCTACTTCCAGAGCGAGCTGGTAAAAATGCAAAAACGGGAGATCACCGTCAGTACTGTGGTCGCAGGTATCCTTGTCACCTTGATTCTCTTTTTCATCTATCGCAGGTGGCGTGGCGTACTCATCGCGATGGTGAGCATCGGACTCGGATTACTTCTCTTTTTTGGAGTCCTTAGCGTTCTCGGACGAGAGCTGAACGCCATGGCAGCACTCTACCCTGTCCTTATGGTAATCGTGGGCACAAGTGATGTGATTCACTTAATGACGAAGTACGTTGACGAGTTACGTTTTGGCAAAAGCCAAAGAGACGCACTTCGCATTACGCTCAAAGAAATCGGGCTAGCTACATTCCTTACTTCTGCAACCACGGCCATTGGTTTTGCTACCCTACTTACCAGCCGCGTTCAGCCCATCCGAGATTTTGGAATCAATGCAGGCATTGGCGTACTCGTCGCCTACGTGACTGTTGTCACCTTCACTATGGCGCTGCTTACCCTGTTCAAGCAAGATCAAATTATGCAGACCGAGGGTACCGTTGAAAAGTGGGATAGCTGGCTACTTCGCCTCAACGTCTGGGTTAAAAACAACACGCGCATTATTTCTTTGGGAAGCATGGCTGCAGTGATTATCTGCATGATCGGGATCTCCATGATCAACACCAATTATTCCATTATCGGTAACATGCCGAGAGGTGCGAAAATCACCTCTGACTTCCAATTCTTCGAGCAAAAATTTACAGGATTCCGTCCGTTCGAATTTGCTGTTTTTGTTCAGCCAGGATATAAAGCCTCTGATTTCAAAGTGCTTCGTGAAATGGACATTGTGGAGGATGCGATGCGTGCTGAACCTGCGTTGCGGGCAATTACTAGCCAAACGGCGCTCGTCAAAAGCGTGAACCAAGCAATGACGGGGGGGACTGCCTCCGACTATCAGCTTCCAAAGGATCAAGCAGCTTTTGATAAGATTTCTCCTATGCTTGCGCGCGCACCTGCGAGTGCTACGGCGGTGCTTGTGAACAAGAGTGGAGATAAAGCGCGCATTACCAGTCGATCGCTAGACATTGGCTCGGATAGTATTCGCAACATGGCAAATCGTATTTCAGCTTTCGCCAAAACCAATGTTGACAGCTCAATCATTAAAGTTCAAGAAACAGGTACTGGTTTGTTGCTCGATAAGAATTCCGTGTACGTCCGAGAAAGTCTACTCTGGGGCTTGGGCGGTGCTGTTTTGCTGATCAGCTTCCTCATGGCATTACTATTTCGAGATTGGAAAATGCTTTTTGTGGCACTTGTTCCAAACACGGTTCCGCTTCTCTTAGCAGGGGCGCTTCTAGGCTTCCTGGGTATTGATTTGGAGGCAGGGATTTCTATCGTCTTCGCGGTCATCTTCGGCATTGCTGTCGATGACTCTATTCACTTTTTGGCGAAGTACCGCCTCGTTAGAGGTCGAGGCGTTGCACAAGATGAAGCAATTGCGGTGACTTTCCGAGAGTCAGGTAAAGCAATAATTCTAACGAGTGTCATTCTCTTCTTTGGCTTCTTGGTGTTGCTCTTCAGCGTTCACCCTCCAAGTGTGGCCGTAGGCTTATTGATCTCGGTTACACTGGCTAGTGCAGTCTTGGCTGACCTATTGATTATTCCAGTACTATTGCGTTGGCTAGTGAAATAATTAGGATTCAGAATGAGATGGAGTGAAGTAGACTACACCTCTTGTCAACTTCAGGCCAATAGATATTACCTACTCTGTTGCCTCTTTAATCTACAGTTCGCATAGAAAAATTTGAAGCGGAATTAAAGATGTTTAACATTTCAGTATTAATCAATATATTTATCTAAAAATATTTTGAAAAACCCAACTACTAAATACTACTTTTTCATAATAGTCCTATCAGCTTTAGGTTGTACAACTAGCAAAGAGTTAGCAACGAACAATACCTCTAAAATCCGTGGTAAAGCTCAGGAGCTGGCTGAAAAAATAAAACTGATTGAGGCCCAAGACTATACTCAGGAGATATACACAGATTCTATTTCATTTGCATTTTGCCAGCACCTACAGTACGTTGATTTCAATTTATTAGAAAAAGCTCTAAATGAAATAAGCACTGACGAAGCAATGATGAGGTTCGATTTAGACACCACCCAAGTTAGTTGGGAACATCATCGCGTAAGCAGTATGATTCGATCGCTCGCAAGCTTCACGACAGATGGAGTGCGATATTCACAGGACGTAATCGAAGAAATTGCTGATAAAACACAATCTTTGTGCTTAGACCAATATAGTTTCTATCGTAAAACACAAGGCATGTATGGCGACAAGATTCGAGAATTGGAAATAATCAGAATGAATAATACTCTAACTCCGCTGCCTCCACGCTAGTTGATCAGCCGGTCTTATTTTTATACTTTCAGATAAGAGTGGTCGTGATTTGCTAAGGAACTCCTGTTTATACACCACTACATTTTTGTGTCTACTCAATAAAAAATCAGCACTAAACTCGCTTCTACTTAAACCCTTCAAACGAATATTCGATAACCACTGGCAAGTTTTGCGGTGGTGATCTTCGGAGGCGAGTAAGTTCTAGGATCAGGGTGAATTCCTCTCCGTCGAGTAGCCCAAGATTTGCATCAAAATCTGTAGGAATTAGATCCAGCCGATTGCCAACATCTTCTCGAATTAGATCTCTATAGAATATCTCTCTAGCAGTTGTAGGATCATCTCCTTGGTAAGCTCTGAGACTGACTTCTTGCACAAAACTCCAATCTAGGCCTGCTTCATTGATGAGCAGAGAAGCTCGAGCTGGCTCGACACGCGTCCAATCCTCCCATGGTGTATTCGTAATCGTTTCAAACCGAGCATGCTCCGTAGGAAAGGTCCCGACTTCGAATACCCAAGCCAGAACAGGATTCAAAGATGCCGGGATTTCCATCTGCCTTGGTGTAAACTCGAGTACTTGACCTCGTTCATCATCATTATCACAGGAGACTACAGCAAGTGCAAGAAAAAGGAAAACGAAAAATGGCCTCATGCTTCAAAGAACGTTGATTCGTGTGAAAACGTGTCAAGCGGAATGAATATTCTTCTCAGCAAACAGATGCCTTCTCAAATACACTTTACGTATTTCTGACTTTCCCATGTACCTTCCTCGCCCAAGCCGACTTCTTCTCAAAGCCAAGAATACTTTAGATCTA
>CALDTK010000353.1 GCA_937924035.1 uncultured Saprospiraceae bacterium
GCGACCAGTTGTTTTAGCGAAAGCCTACAAAGCTCTCGACGCACTGGATCGAAACTGGAGATCATAATAACCCCTGGGGTGTCATCAACAACAAGCTCTGCACCCGTGGCTGACTCAAGCGTCTTGATGTTGCGGCCTTCACGACCAATGATCTGGCCCTTGATATCATCAGAATCAATCTTGAATACACTTACCGTGTTTTCAATTGTTGTCTCTGCACACTGACGCTGAATCGTTTGAATAACGATCTTCTTTGCCTCTGCCTTCGCGGTAATCTTGGCGTTTTCGATTACCTCTTTTTGATACGCTAAGGCATCAACATCAGCCTTCTCACGAATAGCCGTCATCAATTCTTTTTTCGCATCATCCGCGCTGAGGTTTGCCACCTTTTCAAGCGCTTGTATGTGTGCTTCGCTCTTCTGCGCTAATTCCGCCTCCTTTTCAGAGAGAATTCCTTTCTGTCTGTCGATGGTTTTACGTTCTTCAGCTACCACACGTTGCTCACTCTTGAACTCTTCTCGCTCTCTTTCGAGGGCTTTCTTTTCAGAACGAATTTTGTCCTGCTGACCTTTAAAGCCACTCTCAAGCTTACGCACTTCGGCTTCTTTTTGCTTAGCTTCAGTAAGTGCTTCGCGGCGAATGCTCTCTGCTTCCTTTCGGGCCTTAGCAACACGCTCTTTATTCTCGCGAATCTTGCGTTGCTTTATTTCTTCGTTTTTCTTCTCGAATTTCTCGACGAGTCTTTCGGCTTTTTCTTCAGCTGCTGCCAAAACCTGCTTAGCTGATTTCGATGCCTCAGCTTCAATCTCAGCGGCTCTATTGGTTGCGGAGGACTTACCTCCGAAAAAGCCCATGATAGCGCCTACGACGAGGGCTATAATTGGGAATAGAAATGTTTCCATGTGTACGTAGTATTTAACTACGCTGTAAAGAAATCAAGCAACAACCACAGTAGTGGCAATGCTTTGCGAGATCGTGATCGAATCAATTTTTCGGCTCTAGCGCCGCTTTCAGTGTTGATTCTAATTGTGTGAGCGATCGGCCAATTTTCGGATCAATAGCAGCTCTGCCATCCTTGACCTTATAAAGATCGACAGCGTATATGAGCAGCAACATGGACAGACAATCTTGCTTGTCTCGACCAGGGTAAGTTTCCTGAAAATCAGTGAGTTTATCGTTAAGTTCCTTGGCGATGCGCCGAATAGGTTCCTCATCTTCGGGCACAACGCGGAGCGGGTACGGTCTCCCTCCTAACGTCACCGTTAGGCTAAGGAATTCTCCGTCAGTTTTGCTCGTTGACATGACTTGTGGGGGCTAGTCGGTTTTGTACTTCGCTTAGGTATTCTTCGAGAAGCGCACGCATGCGCTCCAATCGTTCTGTATCACGGTCCGCCGCATCGGCCAACAAATGTTGATTCGGCTCGGCTTCTTTGTTCAGCGTAAAAGTTTCCGCTTTTGCAGCGGTGAGTTTGGTATTAAGTCCTTCAATGTGGTCGCGGAGGTCATCTACTTCGGCTTGTAACTCGGTATTTCGAGCCACAAGCGACTCAGCCAGCGCAGTAATGCGGGCGAGCGTTTCGTGTAGATCGGTCTCTGCAGTAGTCATTGTAGTTATAGCTTTTAACGACGTACCTCCATCTCAGGTTGCGCGTCGATTGCTTTGGTCACAGCGGCCATTGCTTTGTCCACCTCCTTGTCTTTCAACGTTCTATCCAAACGCTCAAACACAAACCTGATGGCATAGGAACGTTTTCCTTCGCCGAGTCGCTCTGCATCTTCATAGACATCGAACAACTCTACTGATTTTGCAAGCGGTCCGGCTGGATCATTTGCTAAATCTGCAATCGCCCCAAAAGTAATCGATTTGTCGACTACAACGGCCAAGTCTCGACGAACCTGTGGGAATCGGCTTATTTCCTTAACAATCAAGTTCTGAGCAGCTGCAACTTTCGCCAAAACGGGCCAATGGATCAAGGTCAAATACACTTCATCACTCTTCGTGTCGAAGTAGTTGAGATACCCTTCAGACACTCGTCCAAAAGTTGCGGCTACTTCGTCTCCAATGTGTAAGTCCTGCGCATATGCAAAAGCATTGTTTGCTTCAGAACTTGCTTCACCTGTCGCAGCCAAACCAACGCTGGCTAGCACCCCTTCGGCGAGGCCACGTGCATGCGAGAAGGAGGTTTTAGCGGAAGCGGAACCACCTGACCAGTGCTCACCATGCCGAACACCCGTTACCCAAATGGCCAACTGCTCATATTCACTCGGATCACCAGCTTCTGTGCGGAGATAGCCCTTACCGAATTCGAAAAATTTAAGGTCTTGCTGCTGGCGGTTCTGGTTATAAGCAATCGCTTGTAGCCCTGTTGGAATCAGATTGACACGCATTGCATCGAGCTCGACTGTCGAAGTATTGTGAATCTTCACAAGCTTATCAACGAGCTCAGGCTCAAGTGCTTCGTAAACTTTCGATGGTACGAGAGAAAGTCCCATGCCTTCATTAAATCCACGGCCAATGAGGTATTCTGCCGTTCGACGACGCAATTGGTGCGCACTCGGATAAGGGCTAACTGCTGGGGTCAATCGAATCTGCTTAGGTAGCGGCACATTGTCGTAGCCGTACACGCGCAGTACTTCTTCGACAACATCCGCTTCACGCAATACGTCCGCGCGGTCGGTAGGTACTTCGACGAGCAGGTGGCTCTCGTTCTCCTCTTTAATGGTGAAGTTGAGGGCTAGTAGAATTTTTTTCACTTCGCCTTTCGGCAAAACCAATCCTGTTAGTTTTTCCAAGTTTTCGTAGCTCAGATTAATTTCTGCAGGCTTTATTGGTTCAGCGAGAATGTCGACGATTTCAGATGCAACCGTTCCTCCTGCTACTTCAGCTAGCAAGTTGGCAGCTCGCTTGAGCGAATCGACAGTGCGGCTGATGTCAACACCTTTCTCAAAGGTCTTCGCTGCATCGGTACGCAAGAGATGACGAGATGATGTGCGACGAAGGCTACGTGGCTCGAAGTAAGCCGCCTCTAGGAAAATCTTCGTGGTTGTTTCGGTGACTCCAGTACCCATGCCACCAAAGACACCGCCAATACACAGCGGCTGGTCTTTGCTGTCGCAGATCATGAGATCATCCTTGTCAAGTTTACGTTCTACTTCATCGAGTGTAGTGAACGGCGTGTTTTGCGGAAGCGTACCAACACGAATCCCCTTGTTGTCCATCTTATCGAGGTCAAAGGCATGTAGCGGCTGACCGAGATCATGTAAGATGTAATTGGTCGCATCGACCACGTTGTTGATCGAACGTACGCCAATCGCTTCCAATCGGTTCTTCAACCAAGCGGGCGTTGGGCCAACTTTTAAGTTTTCGATTACGACACCTGCATAACGTGGGCAACGCTCAGCGTCGAGCACTTTCACTGGAATTCCAATTGCCGTACTGGCTTTATATTCTTGTGCCGATCCGTCACGCAGTGGCTTATCGTATCCTTCGTGAATATTGAGGTAAGCCCAAAGGTCAGCTGCACAACCACGATGGCTGGTAGCGTCAGATCTGTTTGGAGTAAGGCCGATTTCGAAAACGACGTCCTCTTCAACCTTGAAGATCTTGTTTGCTGGCGTTCCAGCTGGATAAGCTTGATCCAATACGAGGATGCCATCATGTCCACCACCAAGACCAATTTCGTCTTCTGCGCAGATCATGCCCATCGAAACTTCTCCGCGAATCTTACCCTTTTTGATTTTGAACGGATCACCTTCACTTGGGTAGAGCATGGTGCCTACCGTAGCGACGAGTACGTGTTGGTCAGCGGCTACATTGGGTGCACCACAGACGATTTGCACAGGCTCTTCACTACCGACATCAACAGTTGTAAGTGAAAGGCGATCTGCACCGGGGTGTTTGCCACAGGTAAGCACTTTACCTACGACGATTCCGTCCAGTTTTCCTTGAATGGATACCCAGTCTTCTTGTCCTTCGACTTCAAGGCCGAGTGCGGTCAGCATTTCGCCGATTCGTTCGGGAGCGTAAGGAAGGTCGAGGTAGGATTTGAGCCAGTTGAGTGATACCTGCACGGAGTCTAGAATTTAGACTGCAAAGGTAAGCAGATTGGCCATTGGGTTTGGCGAGGCTTCTGGCAATAAATTGCTAGTTGATAATTGTTAATTGATAATGCCGAGATGTTAGGCTCGTGAGTGATAAAAAATGCGGGGTTCCGCACTCCGAAGCGGGGCATTTTTTGGGTACTCTTAGCAGCGAAGTGATCAGAAGCACCTTCAACTCCACTAACTACAACTTCTTACTCACTGCCTGCAGAATAAGCTTCCCTCCTTCGTCGGAGTCGGCGTAGTGGACGTAGGCTACCACCTCGATATCATCTACCTTAATCTCACTTGGAATGGCTACGGTGTAGGTTTCTTCGATTGTAACACCTGCTGCAATCTCACCTAATTGCTCACCAACTGCAGGAGTGATTGCTTGACGTAGCACGTGTTCATGTGAGTACTCGAGGTCTTTCCCCTCAGGAGTGAGCTGAACATCAATCACTTTGTTCTCGAGTAGTAGGATGGAGATGAAAGCGTTGCGCCCATCAGTTCCAGAACGCCCGAGAAGCTCAAGGTCAACGGTTAGCTCATCTTTCGTATCGTTGATACTCAGGTCTAAGCCAATGGCCACTGCTGGTTCTTCTTGCAGCTGTAATCCGATATATCCTGCCCAGGTGCTTTGAGACAACTGCAGACTGGACTCACCTTGAAATTGATTTCTATTGATAACTGAAGAGGGATAACCTTGAGGGCCTCCGACAAACGTTTCGATCGCATCAGCATCTGCAGTACGGAAGTCGATTGTACTTTCTGGATAGGGGTTAGCGAAAAACCCAGTATGCAGACTAACAGGCACAAGTTGTTCTCCGTGGATCGTCTTCAATTGGGCGATTGCTTCTGCACCTGCTGGACAGTTAACACAACGAACGCCCGTAAATTCTTCTACAAGAACCCCCCTTGGCTGATCAGTTAGCTCGTTTGTCGTAGGACCCGTAGGTCCCTCATTAATGTTGAGTGTCGGCGCAATTTCTTGACATGCCGTAATACCGAGTACTATAAAAGCAAGGACGAATGCTAAAGATCGAGTGAAAGGAGTTTTGGCGAAAGCCCTTTGAGAATCACGTTGATTTCTAGAATGTGGAGCAAAAAAAGACGTCATGGTAGTAAAGATAGGGATGGGAAACTTGATAGACTCGCTGCTTTAGAACTGCGCAAACAGACTAAACCGATACCCACTAAACGCGGGCTCAAGGCGACATATTCCTCCTGAACAAACAACACCTTCTACCTGCTTGATATAAGATGCAGAAATTCGGTTGGATTTCCATGCGTAGAAGATGTCAAAACGCGGGTAGTGCGTCTTTTTGTCTCCAGCCTTCGCAGGATCAAAGAGGTACATATCGCTCGCAGTAAAGGTCCAGTGAGGTGCCATTGTAAATTCAGCAAGGCCGAAAATCCATGAACCGAAGTCTTGATCGGTATTCAGTACTTGAAGCTCTGTGCGCAGTGCCCGCTTTCGCGAAAACTTATAGAGTACCTCTGCGAAAGGGGTAAACGTCTTCACCGTAGGCGCACCCGGTTTTGTTTCGTAGAGTTCCTGATCGTACTGCACAGATTGAAGACCAGCGATTACTTGAAGGTTCTTGTTGTGCTTGTACTCGACCTGACCAATTTCTTCACGCCACAGGTTTTCACCGTTGAGCAAATCAATCTGAGAGAAGTTGCCCGAAACCCTCCACTTCTTGTTGATTTTGTAGGCAGCATCAATTTGGAATGCTTGCTCTGCAAGCTCTTGGGTGGCTGCGTTGTAGCGGGCAGTAAGTCGATACGTATTAATGCGCGTCATAGGCGGCAAAAACCCAATGAAACCTTGGTTGAGGTTGGCTTGAGGTCGCGCTCGCCAGAAGAAGTTCTCGGTGCGTTTGTATTCTGCACTAAGACCAAGACCTTTCGCAGCATAACCAATGGAAGTGTACAGCACAGTTCCTTGATCCTGGAAGATTTTTTCACCCACGGTCGTGACTTGTTCGCCATCAATCACACGTTCAAAGACCCCTTCAGGATCTGTTTGCGCATCAGCTGTTTTGAAAGCACCTTCTACATACCACGAAAATGGCCCGTAGGTAAGCGTGTTATAGAGGCTAACCGCGTAGGTATTGAATTTAGGAGAAAAAGTGTCTTGCGCAGGATATGTATTGAGCGTGGAGACAACAAGGTTCATCGAGTTGTCATCAAGGGTTCGAGCAACAACTCCTGCACCAGGTGCGAGGCTGAATCTTCCTGTAGAATCTCCTAGCGTCGTGTAGCCATCGATGTGCGCACCTCGAATGTTACTTTGATAGATATCGAATTGTTGTTTCTGCTTTCCAGCAAAACCTGTCACACTGAGATCGTCGCTAAAATTATAGGTGCCTCGCACACCATATAATGCATTGTCGATAGCAAGCGCTCTTGCCTCGTAGCTGCGGAAGATGATTCCTGATCCAACTTGGTGGTAGAGATAGCCTGCCTCGATATCTAATGGGCCGAAGGATTTTTGTACAAACCAGCGACCTATTCCTTGGCCGTTAAAAGACCCGGTAGGATTGAGCAAGTTCGAGTTGAGAAACATGTCAAAACGGAATCCAGCGCGGAGCCCCTTTTTGTCTTGATAGCGCAGGTCAAACCATGCATCTGCGCCGAAAAGTTGACGATCGTACTGCGGTGTATTGGCTGCTCCAATCGCTGAATCGCGTACGAAGAACTGATTGTTGCTGGAGAGGCTACCTGAAAAATTTCCTCCTTGCGCGAACGCTGCTTGAAAGCTGCACACACAAAAAAAGAGAAGGATGAACTTGGGTAAGGTGTAGAGTTTTTCCATTTGGTCTTGTCTGCTGCCAAGATCGCTGTTTATATGGAATATTGAAATCGCATAGTGCACATGTCGGGGAGAATACAAAGTCCGCATCTGGTACTTTGCTCAACGTGCAGATTTTGTCTTATGAGCCACTGTTTGTTGGCCTCCCGCCTTAAGCGCTGGCCTTGGTTAAAGAGCCGTTAAAAGCTTGCAGAGCGTCAAGTTATTTCACATCTTTACAGCAATGAAGAAGCTAACTCTACTTTTTGCAAGCCTTTTAGTCGCTTTTACTACTGCATTCGCTCAGAGCGCTATGCCCGATGTGATGATTAAATCACTGAGTGGTGAAACTGTAAATGCCAATACACTCGGTAATGGAGAAGGTCCATCGGTTGTGGCTTTTTGGGCTACTTGGTGCAGCCCTTGTAAAAAAGAGCTAGATGCCTACGCTGAGTATTATGATGAGTGGCAAGAAGAAATGGGCGTTGAAGTCTATGCTGTTACAATTGACACGCGACGCGCAATGAGTAAAGTGAAGCCGATGGTTGAAACGAAAGGCTGGGAGTTCCCAATCTTGAGTGACGAAAACTCAGAATTGATGCAAGCACTCAATTTTCAAACAGTGCCGCAGGTATTCATACTGGACAAAGACGGAAACATCGTCTACAGCCACTCCGGTTACGTTCCAGGAGATGAGTATGAAATTGAAGAGAAGTTGAAGGAATTGGCAAAGGGGTAGATTCACAGTCTTTTCGTAAAAAAGCCTCGTGCAAGCAATGCTAGCACGGGGCTTTTTTGTGCGTGGATTTGGATCTGGCTGTAGCTTTCCCTCGACCTGTCCGACTGCGTCAGGCCATCCAACTGAATGACGCTTGGTTGGAATTCGACTCGATCTGTCCGACTACTTCAGGCCACCCAACGGGAAACTACTCCTAGAAACAAAAGTTGAAAACGATCTTCCTCTTTTCCGCACCCTATTACGTAGCTTAGACGCACTATGCAGATTAAGGAGAATGCCAAGGAGTACGACGTCATAATTGTTGGTTCAGGTGCTGGTGGAGGAATGGCAACGAAGGTTTTGGCGGAAGCTGGACTAAAAGTAGCTGTCGTGGAAGCCGGACCTTACTTCGACCCGAAGGATCCAGAAACGATGACCCAAATGAAATGGGCCTACGAATCCCCTCGCAGAGGTGCTGGTATAACACGTGCCTTTGGCGAATGGGACCAAGCCTACGGCGGTTGGGAGATCGAAGGCGAACCATACACCCGCGAAGAAGGGACGAAGTTCGATTGGTTTAGGAGTCACATGCTCGGCGGAAGGACTAACCACTGGGGGCGAATTTCCCTCCGCTTTGGCCCAAGAGACTTCAAGAAAAAAGACTTTGATGGTCTTGGCGACAACTGGCCAATTGGCTACGAGGACGTCAAGCCTTACTATGATAAGGTAGATAAGTTGATTGGTGTGTTTGGAACCAACGAAGGTTTGCCAAACGACCCCGACGGTTTTTTCCTTCCTCCACCCAAGCCTCGCCTACACGAGCTCTTCTATATCGATGGCGCAAAGAAGTCTGGGATTCCAGTAATCCCAGGTCGCCTTTCTATGCTGACCAAGCGAATCAACAATGATCGTGGCGTCTGCTTTTACTGTGGACAGTGCTCGCGTTCATGCGCAGTTTATGCAGACTTCTCCTCGGGTAGCTGCTTGATCTTCCCTGCGATGAAAGGAGGCGGTCAGGTTGAGCTCTTCGTAAACTCTGTAGTAAGAGAAGTGACGACCGACGATGAAGGAAAAGCCACTGGCGTATCGTACATCAGCAAGGATGATCGGAAAGAGTACAAGTTAAAAGGTAAAGTCGTTGTACTCGCCGCTTCGGCGTGTAGTTCGGCGAGAATCCTTCTGAATTCTAAGAGCGAGCAGCATCCGAACGGACTTGGCAACTCGAGCAACATGGTAGGTAAGTATCTCCATGATTCGACAGGTGCAAGTCGTGCTGGATTCATTCCTGGCTTGATGAACCGCGATCTCTCTTACAATGAAGATGGTGTAGGTGGTCTTCACGTATATTCTCCATGGTGGGGTGATCATTCCAAGCTCGACTTCCCGCGTGGGTACCACATTGAAGTTTGGGGAGGTGCAGGTCAACCGGGCTATGGATTCTCTTGGAACCCGAATGATTTTAACCGCTTCTTCGGGCTGCCTACAGGCGGATACGGGGAAGATTTACGAAAGGATGTCAAGAAGTATTACGGTTCAGTCATAGGCTTTGGCGGTCGTGGTGAAGGCATCGCTAGAGAAGATAATTACTGCGAAATTGACCCTAATACGGTTGATGAGTTTGGGGTGCCGGTGTTGAAGTTCAACTACAAGTGGTCGGACTACGAAGTGAAGCAGGCGCGTCACATGCAGGACACGTTTGAAGAGTTGATACTCAACATGGGTGGCAAGCCGCTTGGAGACAAACCTGATGCGGATAACGATTACGGATTGGAAGCACCAGGACGTATCATTCATGAGGTAGGAACAACGCGAATGGGCAATGACCCGAAGCGTTCTGTGACCAACAGCATGCAACAGCTTCACGATACAGACAATGTATTCATTGTAGATGGTGGTCCGATTGTACAACAAGGAGATAAGAACTGTACGTGGACGATACTTGCGCTGAGTATGCGCACGTCGGAGTATATCGTTGAAGAACTTAAAAAGCAGAACATTGGGTAGGCGTTAGCTTACTAAGCTGATTTTAAAATTGAGATTCCCACGTCAGCCTACAGCGACTTGGAATGACGAAAAAGAAAAACAATCCATCATGAATAGACGTGATTCTTTAAAGACTTTTGTACTCGGAACAATAGGCGGAGGGTTGGCAATAGCTGGCTGCAAACCTGTGACTGAAGAGGATACTGCCGATATTACTGCTGCCAGTGAAAATTTTTATGGAAGGACTCCTGAGGAATCTAAACGGGATGCTGCCTTACACGCAGAACAATGCTTGAATGAACATGAGTTAGCTACCATAACTACGCTTGCAAATTTGATTATGCCTCCAAGTGAACACGGGGGAATTATCGAAGCTGAAGTGCCGGAGTTCATCGAATTCATGATGAAGGACTACCCCAAGTTTGAACGTCCTATGCGGGGTGGATTGGCGTGGATTGACCACGAATCGAACACCCGATTTGACAAGGAATTCCGAGTTTTAGCGGAAGCGCAGCAGAAGGAGATCTTGGATGAAATTGCGTTCTATGATCCAGAAAAACCGAGTGACGAGCGTCCAATGGCTGTCAATTGGTTCAGCTTATTGAGAGGGCTAACCATGACTGGATACTGGACTTCAAGAGTCGGTATCAAAGACCTTGGATACACTGGCAACGCTGCCAATGTTTGGGATGGTGTACCACAGCATGTTCTAGACAAGCATGGCGTTGCATATGACCCCGAATGGATTGCGAAGTGCGTTGATCAAAGCAAACGAGATATCGTTGCTGAATGGGATGAAGAAGGGAACTTACTTACGTAATATTCAATTTTGAATTCCGAATTTTGAATGCGTTCAGGACGCAGGCAAATGTTTTGTAAGCTGAGCTTAAAGGTCCCTAGCTATTGCTTGACTTTAATTGCTAGCATTGACCTATTGTGCGACAACAAAAGGAAGCACGTATTCGTCTCCATTCTCTGTCCGAACAATCGCGAAGTAACGACCACTTGGAAAAGAACTGGTATCCAGAGGACCAAGTGGCAAGTCTGTTGCAATAGCTAACCCTATACTATTGACTATCGAGAACTTTATTGGATTTGATTGAGGATACCCTGATCGAATATTAATCGTTTTAGAAACTAGGTTAGAACCATCTATATAATATGGAGCCTCTATACCTTCAAAAAAGAAGCAGTCATTATTAGATATACCACCCAATGGATAGCGAGCTTCAGGTTTACCGTTGCGCTCTCTAACCACAACTTCTCCATTAACGATTGGAAAGAATGAATCCTCTGGATGACAAATAGACGGCACCACTCTACCCTCACTATTCACTACTCCAACTAGCAGACCTTTATGATTCGTTCTTGCCAGGTTTTGCCCGCATAAACTTCCTTCAAAACTTTCAAGCAACGTGCCCGCAGGAATAGTCACCCCAGCCAGAGATTCAATTTGGTCAATCCTGAAGGAACGAGAATAGTCTAGTTGTTCTACAAAAACTAAGTCGACAATTGCGACAAAATCGCGCTCCGTAGAAATGTTGACATCTACTATCAGTTCACATGGCGTCGGAACGACGAAAAGGCCACAACTGCACGCGATCGCATTTCCGACATTGAAGAACATCAGCGCCCAAACACAAAGGAATGCGTTTAAGAAAGACTGTTTCATCGTTAGAAAACTTTATTTACTGAACGAAAGATAAGGCCAAATAGCGGCCTTCAATAGTCCTAGCCCCTTTTAGCCTTACGTGCCCGCTTTCGATCTTGGCGCCAGCGTCTTCTATCGGCCTTCCATTTGTCAAGTTCATCGCGCGACTTATAATACTTGCGACGCGACCACCTTAGCTTAGTCTCAAGATCCTCTTCTTGAGCAAACTCTACATGAACTTTAAACTTGTGCTTAGCATATCCAACGGGAAGAAGAGCTTCTAACGAATCAGGTTTTGCAAGATTTGCTAGCGGGACGGCTACCCAAAAGTTTGTCGCGCTACCAATCTCCATATCTCCAGCAACAAAAACTCGAAATGCGCTAGTTGGAATTTCCATCAGCGGCAAGTGTACCCTGTTCGAATCAATGGTAACAACATTGGAAAGAGTTGCAAACCGGAGATCGTCTAAACGTCTAGTCATACGGAATTTTTCGGCGAGGTCGTCTATTTGCTTTAGACCATCCACCTCCAAATCGAAAAGGGAAAAATTCATAGATCCCTTCGCAGTTTCTGGGACTAGTTTACCCCCATCGCCTAATATGTCTCCGATAAGGTCGAGCTCCAAACTAACTTTTCCTTCAAGTACGTCCGTTTCTTTTAATGAAGAAATTCCAAAATGATCAAAGCCTTCAAGGATGGAAGCCACATTAAGTTCGTCTGTATTTAGATATAGATCAAAGGGAGTTAGTTCAAGGTTTTCAAGATCAACATATCCTGCCAATTTCATAGATCCATTGCCATAGATAAATCCAGTAGTGTCTACAAACAAACGTTGTTGTTCATTCATACGCAGCCCGCTCTCAACTTGCTGAATAGCCAGTGTATTATTCAAAACGAGTTCACCAATACGTAGATGAACATCTGGACGGAATTTCTTCATGATCGCCCGAGTTGTCTTTCGCAAATTGAGTTCTGAATGAGTAGTGTCTTTTTCGCCAGCAAAAGCACCAATCAAACTATTTAAATCACTCCAAACAATTCGTTGAGACTCAACCTTTCCCTTTGTGCTAAACTGCTTACCGCTTTCTCCAAGAACGACTTCACTAAGGTTATTGGCCACTCCGACTACACTCAACTCTTGATCCAAGTCATCACTCCTAAGGTACAGTTCGACCGAGGCAGTATCGCGAAGCATATCAAGCTTCAATTTATTAATTGGAATCTCCAAATCGGCACTTTTGAATAGCACCTTCCCACGTTCAATGTCGAGGGTCATCTCTTCGTTTTGAACCAAGGTTCGAATGTCAGGAACAAGTCCTGCATATGCCATGTAAAAATCAAAATCTCCATCTTTGAATAGAAAGTCTTCGGTATCAAAGAAGTCATTAAAAAGAACAGCGTTCCCTTCGAGGTTTACGTGCGTAGAATTAAAGGAAGGGTCATTTGGGCGATCAGGTTCAAAGTCAACGCGTGCCCTAAAAGCCTTTTGCTTGTTACTTACTAAATCAATAAAACCTTTAGAGGAATTGGGGATGATTCCTTTCCTGTCATCAATAAAGCCCTGTTGTTTTACCTCAACATCTACATCATTAGGAAGCGTATTAAGTTCACTCAATAATTGAGAATTAAGGTAATTGACCTTAGGCAGCAATTGCTCCACGTCTACATGCTTAGCCTTGAGCGAAAATTGATAGCTAGTCTTTTCGAGTTTACCAATATCGATGCTTCCGCCAAAACTCACCCTAGCCGTGTCGAGCAAAAAAGAGGTGCGCTCTAACACCAATGTATCGTGCCCTTGAAAATGCATACCGGTGCGGAAATTCGTCAATGCGATGTCCATGTAACCAAGTGTGTCCACGGCAACCTCGAGCTTGGGCTGAAAGGATTCTTCAATTGAAGACAGCACCTTTTTCAGTGATACAGGATCGAACTCATTGGTAACTGAACCAACATTACTCGTCGCTAAGTCATCATGTGACTTTGTTCCTAGATATGCCGAAAGGTCTTCCCAGATAAGGTGATCTGATTCAATCTTTACTTGTGACTGAACAGGCTGCTTGTTTGCACCTCCTATAACTCTTGAAACCCCAGTCAACTCACCCTCTACATGGAAGGCATGCTTCCCAGACAGGGTAGCTCCTTCCAAGTCAACAGTAGCATGGTTATCCTGTTTGATGAGCGTTAGGTGTTTTAGCGGAAGCTGAACTCCTGCTTCAACTAGTCGAATAGTAGGCTTCGTAAATGCCAAGGTTCCGTTACTCTGGTCCAGCAATTTGGTTACCTCTCCTAAAGGTCCCAAAACATCAGCTTGGATTTCTACTTCGCCTTTCGTGAATAAATATTGATCACTGTTGAGCAAGTCGCTTAACGATCGAGAAGGACCAATTGCATGAACAGTGGCTTCTAGATCTGATCCTTTTCCTTCCAGAGATATTACTCGTGCATCGGCAGAAGTAAAATCAAATCCAAAGCCATTCGCCGATACGGTATCTACTATGAAAGTGCTTCCGATTACAGTTGGGTTGAAATCATTTAGCGCGGTCGGAATGCGATTAAAAAACACACCATTGAGATACGTATTCTTAAAAGTATACTGCTGAACCCTAGCACGATTACCTCGAAGGTTTAGATCGAGTTCGACTATTGATTTATCCCCCTTCGCTTTATTTCTATAAATCGTCAATTTTGCTGGAAATGATCCCTCTACATCATAGTCAAGAAGTTTCTCCCGAAGACCGCTTGACAGCATGGGACGCAATTCTTCCATGTTAGCAGAATCTAATTCAAAGTGAAGCTTTGTGAGACTATCTGGATGAGAAAAAATAGCCGCTTCAAAGGCGATCGAAGTATTCCCTGCCTGTAAAACGGGGGCATTAATCGAGAGTAAATCTGAAGTGTACGCTAAATCAAGCTCACCTTGAATACGAGTATTCTCCGCGAATGCACCATCAGTGAGTTTGAACATGAGTCCTTTTACGTCAACGTCGAAATCAACAGAGGCATTCTTTTGATCGCCTAAGTTCAGATCAGAAAGATTCATGTGATTAATGAATCCTGCATACGACTTCCCCCTGCCTGGATTTGAAAGACTAAAATCTACACTATCAATCCCCGCAGTCAATTCGGGAGAACCTATAAATTTAAAACGAGGTTTGCCTTGAGAAGCAGGGCGCCGACCTCTCATTCGTTCAGCTGAAGTCTGGTTTTGATTATCCTTTTCGAGATGCAATCGACCACCATTATACGTTAGCTGGCGAACCAGAATAGTGTCTGTATTGAGGAGATCAGCTCTCAATCTGATTCGACCTTCCTTCATCACAAAAAATGCCGAATCCTGAGAAGTTCGATCCTTTTCCCAAACATGAAGATCACGCACAGTGAGGTCAATTTCTGGATAATCCCAGACATCAGAAATTGATATTGCACCTACAGACAGAGATCCTCCTCCAAAAAAAGCTAGGTTATCTATGGTTTTGACTCGATCGGAGCCTAGATACCAAACACCAAAAACACCAAGCCCCACAACTATCAAAAGCAGCAGGAGCAGGAGTATCAGCCCTATTTTGAGAAGCTT
>CALDTK010000354.1 GCA_937924035.1 uncultured Saprospiraceae bacterium
TATGATGACCCACATGTCCAGTCCAGCGCGACGCATGAGTTGAGGCAGCAGATTGTCTAAGCGATCAGCAAGAATGTCGTCGATGACTTGAGCGCGTTGTTCGATAGGTAAAATCCCAGGCAGCGTCTGCTGAGCGATCAAAGAAGCACTAAAGAGAAGACTGAAGAATAATACTGGGAAACGCATAGCAGAAAGATGCGATAGACTTTTCGCTTTCGCAAAAACTACTGCCTACTTCTTCATCATTCCGATGGCCATCCAGCCCAAGAGTCCTGCGACGAGTACCAATGCACCGTAGAGCCATAGTGAATTGCTAAAAAGGCCTTCTGCAGATTTGACGGGGCTAACGAAACTGTTGAGTGGGGCGAGTTTTAAAACAGGAGGCCTTTCATTCAGAGAAGCGAGATCTTGAGTAATATCATAGTTTGGTCTTCTTTGGAAAAGCGATTTGCACCCAAAAGCAAGAAAATATCGCTCAGCTCCCGAAAGGCGCACATTAATACGTGGTTCATGAACACCTGCACTTACGCCCTCAATGGTAAGCGGTTCGTTATCCTGATCATGGATAAGAATCCGAAAATGCCGAGCTACTCTAGCTGTGAATCTAATAGTTTGAGCTGGTTCAACGCTACTTAAAGCACCTGACCCCACTGTGCGGTAACGGTACTTAACTTCATCAGCTTGTTTGAAACTATCCAATAGAATTTGGACTTCAACTTTCCTGACATATTGCAGGGTATCCGCTACTTTAAAATGAATTTGATCGATTAGTACCTCATTAGATAAGTTCACCTCATAAATACTGGTTTTGGGAAGCTTCGCTAGTTCGGAAAGAACCTTTAAGTTAGAGTCAAACAAAAGAGTATCTGACATGGTCCGAGAAGTTGCGCCTTCTTCGACAAACCTAAGATCAACATCTTTCACCCCAGCAATGGTAATTCTGTAATACCTGTAAATTGATGGAGAGAATTTGAGTGTTGTAAAGCGATATGGCCCACCATTTTTAGAAAGATCAATGATCCTATAGTTGCTCAAAACCGTTTGCCAGTCCCCAAGCTTATCAGCTCCTTCCAATGTGACAATACCTTCGAAATCTGAATTTCTTAAGTCTAGTTTGAGTGATTGGATAGGGTAGTAAGACTCAGACTCGTACGTAAAACGATCACCTTGAGAGGTTTTGCCTGCATTGATTGGTTTAAGCAATAAAGGTGGTGATGAACGTAAAAAATTTGGATACGCCCACGGCATCTCCAACGTATCCCCACTCGCAGCTACACCATACACGCGGAAATTATAACGATCTCCACCTGTTTTGGCGAAAGCTGTAGGAGGCAATTTCACTTCATGGATCAACTCCGTAGGCTGCTCCAAATCGTGCTGGTAGAGACAATCACCAAATTGGGCGAAGACCTGAGGTGAGAGCGCAGTAGCGAGAAACCCAAAAAATAATAAGCGCAGCTTACTCATAAAAAAGAAGGTATTCATGGAAAAATTAGGCTTGCTGATCGCTACCAATTCGATCCTTGTATTTGGTATACAGGAACGAAATAATTAGGAGCAAAATACCGAGGACAACAAAAACGATCGTCTTACCAATAGTATCCAGAGAAGATAAATCATAAGCAAATAACTTCACCAGCGTTATCCCAAACAAAACGATTGCCGCAATGCGTAAATGCGCACGCCCACGCCAAATACCTATGGCTACAAGAAGCACTGCATAGACACCCCAAAGAATACTAACGCCAAGCTTGTATTGGTTTTGAGAGTCTTGGATATCCATCCAATGCAGCAACTCGCTCGTCAACACCCAGAGGATAGCAATATGAGGCGCCAACTCACCCGCTCGCATGAAAACAGGTGAAAGCGAAGCCTGCTTAAATACTCTCGTTTGAAGCCAAAGCAACACGACTAAAAGTACAATGCCTGCATAGCGCAATCCCGCAAAAAGCGATTCTCGCGGATAAACATTATCAGGACTCGGATGGAGAAATGCTTCTCGCAGTTCACTCAATCCGTACAAGCCTCCAACCAAGAAATGTAAACTCGCTAAAAGTCCCACGCCAAGCGCGATAAGACCTAGCCAATTGAGTGTTCGAGATGTCCGAAATTTCTCGCCAAACCGTAGATAAACCAGTAGTGCTATAACGGCAAAGAGAAGGCTGTAAAGTGAAGCCCAAACCGACTTCAAGTCTTGGATATAATAATCGTGGACAGAGTATTCATAGTCCGCAATACTTGTGTCTAGCGTCTTTGAAGCTTGAAATTTGGCTTCGAAAAAGAGGTCAATTTCCTGCAAGAACATGCTATACAAGAGCAATAGCGTCGCCAATGGAAAGACGAATCGCAGGATCTGGTCGATCGCTTTTCTAAAGGTCTCACCACGATAGATGAGCCATGTTGCGATCCCAAAAGCTACGGTCACTACCCCACTCGTGAGGAAGAGTTGATTGAAGAACAGCGTGTAGGGAACAGACGTATCCTCATTGAACGTGTACATAATTACATGACGCGCAGTGTTGAAGTCTTCGAGCAGACTTATAAAAGCAAGGGCAAACAAAGGATAGGCAAACCAACGCACGGCTGGCACCTCGGCCCGTTGGCTCATCCACAGTAAGAGTGTCGCAAGGGCTGCCCAGATCATTGTGACATAATTGCCTTCCAGTTGCACTGGAATCGCTATCACGACAAAGACCAATGCCAAGCCAGCCAGCAATGGTTGAAGGTTCCCTTTGGTAACTCCACGTTTTTGCATGAGCATCCCAATAAGCAGATGAACACCGGCATTGGCAAGCGTAAAGGCACCTAACCACGATTGTCCTCCATCGTACTCATCCAAAAGGAAATAGCCCAGCCCAAAAAAGAAGATTGCATTGCAAACGAGCAAGACGATATCCGAGGTCCGCACCTGCTCTCTTTTAAGCCACGGGCGGACCACAGCCATTGCATAAAAAGTCAAGTAAAAGAGGGTTGCAAAGCTTAGCAACTCAGTCAACGACGCATCTGAAGTGAAGATCGTCAAGGCCAAAATCAACCAGCTCAGTACGAAGGAGGTGTATAGAAGAATTCTCCAATTGCGCTGGAAGCTCACGATCAGGATTCCAATATTGACCAAAGCCACATAGCTGAGTAAGAAGAGGGTATTCCCACTCCCCGAACTGAGTAGAAAAGGAACGGCGTATGCGCCAACGAGTCCAAGCAGCGCTACGATTTGACGATCATAGCGAATAGCCGCAAGTGCGGTGAACGCCGTGAACGCAGCCATTAGACCAAAGGTGAGCTCCTGAGGGATGAGCGCGTAAAAATCGTAAGCTGCGTAGGTGATGAAGTAGAGCACCGCCATGCCGCCGCCAAGAAGCACAGCAGAAAAGTTTGCATACTTGCTCCTTAGCCTTTCGGCAAAACCTAATAGCCCAATGCCCATCACATATCCTAGGATAATGCGGGTCAGCGGGCTGATCATGTCATTTTCAATGGCATACTTAGCTCCTACGCCAACCCCTAGAATGAGTATCGCAATTCCGACAAGAGCAAGAAGGTTTTCGCCTATAAGTTTCTCTAGCTGTGAAGGCGTTCGAGGAGCTTTTGGCTGAGGGGGAAGAGCTGGAGGTCCTTGCTTTGCCTGGGTTGAGTCGTCACTCATCTGTCGAGAAATTGCATCTCCCTTCATCACCACTGGCAAGGGCGGCGGTCCTGAAGGTTGGGCTTTTATGGCAACAGGAGTGGATGCTACTCCAAGACTTCGCTTAAGCTTATTAAGTTCTGCTTGCACACTCGTCAATGAGCGTTGCTGCACAGTATTTGCCTCGGCCAGGCGTGATAGCTCTCGTTCGAGTTGAGCGATTCGGGTTTGTGCGTCTGACATGGTGAGCTGGATCGGCTATGAGAAGACAAGCTAGTCTAAATAAAGGAGGGAAGTAATTAGGAATCTTTACGTCACATAATTCAGCAAAGAATTCATATACAAATTCACTCTTAAATCTTGGCAGTTCCATACAATTCAAAGATCCAGCAGTTCAAGTCCTCCTGAGTGTCAGTGGTTACATTAACGAGTTGAAACGAAGCTTCACCTACTGCCATACGTCTACGCCACTCACCTTGCTGTAAGGTTTGCACTGCTCCATTGTCCATCCACCAGGCAGTGTAAAGGACAACATCATCTCTAATCAAACGGGCAGTAAAGACTTCACCACCTTGCGGTAGAGCTTTGCGTTCGATCTGCGAAAATTGATATCCACTACCTCGCCAACAAATCGTTGGACTGTGTTCTGCGTGATAGAAGGCCGGGACTGGTTTGACATACACAATCGCATCGGCAAACGAGTAGCCAAATACACCATTAGCCTGTGAAGCAGGATCCAGACCAAACAGAGCGTTGGCTTCAGAAGTCTGATGAACATCGCGGTGCGCTTGAAAAACGACAAGTCCAATAGCCAGAAGCATAACCATCGTCAATCGAGTGAACTTCCATAGCACTGGACTCATTCGAAGCTTAGGTTTTGGCGAAAGCCCGGACCCTCCTTGAAGCCCTTGCTGGATTTTATTAGAAACCGCGGCAGGACTAGTTGCAAAATATTGCTTTGCAAGCCATCGAGAACCTAGGGCCACAGGAAGGAGCACATATCCCGCAAAAGCAAGTAGGCCGACCGGTCCGTGAAAGGCATGCTCTGGGCCCCAACCCGTCACGACCAAGGTCAAAATCCGCATGAGATTTGCTGCAACGACAGCCGCAAATGAGCATACAATAACCACCCCAATAATCGGCCAGCGAAACACTCTTTTCGATTGGTGCTCCGCTAGGGCTAAGCAAAGCACACTAACAGCAAGCCCCGTGAGCATGAGATAGATTCCCACGCACTCTGCATCTACCGAAAACGGCTGTCCAGATAGCCAAAGCACATTGCCAACGACCTCTACCTCATTGCCAAACAGCAACAGTATTTCACCTACAGTATCGGTGAGCCATAAGCGTAATTCGAATCCAGCTAGCGCATCGAAATAGCGTAAAAATGGATTGACTAGAAGGGCGCAAGCCAAAGGCACAGCACTTTGAAAAGGACGAAATCGGTACACAAGCCCAACCACGAATAAGCTCGAACCAAAACTGAGTACAGATCGCGTTGGAACTACTGCGTAACCTAGTATAAAGACGAAGGCCAAAGGCAGTGCAAATCGCCCTAGCCCTCGGCCTCGCTTCAACATCGAAAGCGAGGCCGCAGCAATCGTCAATGCAAAAGCACCGTCGATCAGATATAGTTCGCTAAGGTTCATGAGCGACGGAAATACATACCACCTAAGACTACCAGACTCAGCAGAATGAGTGCCCATTCATGAGGTTCGGGTACAGAACCTGATCCTTGTTCAAAGGCGAATTCTAAGTTACGCGCAGGCCGAGAACCGCCATCAAGTACATCTACAGCCGAAGGGTTGCCAGCTTTAGGTGGTGCCTCCTGGTTAGGCCCGATCACATTTGGAATATTAAAGCGCTCGTAATCCCAGTCACTTTCTAAGACAATTAGGCTCGAAAACGGAGTTACCGCATTGGCC
The DNA here is from genome assembly GCA_937924035.1 of uncultured Saprospiraceae bacterium. Lineage (GTDB taxonomy): Bacteria > Bacteroidota > Bacteroidia > Chitinophagales > Saprospiraceae > CALDTK01. The sequence continues at coordinate 5,548 of CALDTK010000354.1, forward strand.
TGTCGCGCAGAAATAAATTGCTCCTCTTGAGTTGTTGAGTCAGGTTCTTGCATCAAATTGGTTAACAAACTCTGTCGATAAGTGAACAGCTGAAGCAAGGCAGGATCGCCACTAGAATTTGGTGCATCAGTAGGTAAGGCAGTGATACGCGCATGTCCGTCAAAGGCTTCCACTATTCCATCTCCGTCGGCGTAAACACGAAAACGTTGCTCC
>CALDTK010000355.1 GCA_937924035.1 uncultured Saprospiraceae bacterium
TGTTATCGGCTTTGATCACCGCGTACTGTTTTCACTTGCCGACTCATCGTCTTTATTCAAGACTATGAATATTGACCTACTGATATGGACGACGCTATTTTGTTATTGCTGGTTTATGATTCCGCACGTTGTTCTTAACAACAGCTCAATATTAAATGCCATTAGCTATTCAATACGAACAATCATAAAAAACCCAAGTATTTTATTGTTCCAAATTGCGCTACTGCTTTTCCTTTTAGCAACACAAGCATTATCTGTGGTCACAGTACCCGTAATCGTCATTATCTCATCGATGATGTATACAAGTTACAGGGACACATCGAACTCAAGCATTTACTAATGCTGATGGTGCTTTCACTTAAATAAAGTCACATATATATCGCTTACTTAGGGTCGTTTTGACTGACACCTTTATCGCATCCCTGCAAGTGAGTAGGTGTTCAACATCGTGCCGAACACTACTGGGGGCCATCCCCCAACGCCACCTTCAACTCTTCCCTACGGCAGTACTCACCCGTTCCCATGCTACGCATGCGCGTGCGGCTTCCGTGCTGGAGCTTCCGTTCTTCCCCCCAGTCTCGGCGACGGCCAGAGGCCACAGCAGCGATGCTACCTGAAACCTTCACAGCCGATTAACACGGGATACAACATGTCAATAAGCAAATCAATATGCACTACCTGTAGAGACTTCGCAGTAAACGGCCACTCGGAGACTGTACTTGACATGGGGCTTCATATGGAAATCAAAATAGAAGTAGACAATGCACTACCTCCTGGGAAATTCGAAACCGATAATTTAAAAGTACCTTTTGTGAATGGTGTATGCGACATCTGCAAGATTGAACACGATTCTTTATATATATTTTTTGTCACTGATAGCGATGATGAGAAGTAGGGGAGGGTGGTTAGTTTTTCTCGTCAATAGTTTCGATCACTTCAGCGATTAGGTAAAGCCTGCATGCTTTGCCATCAACAAGCCTATGTCCAATGATGAAAGACGCTTTGTACTGTCCTTCGGCGATTGCTTTAAATAGTATCGGAATTCTTTGAGCAATGGACTTTAGCCATATTCTTTGTGAGTCGGTTGTCACGGATCATTGCTCCAACAATTCGACGGTTCTGCATTGTCCTTAACCCATTCTCTATTTCTGAATGTCCATACTCTATTCATTGTCGCGGTATCTACTATATGCGCCCATTCAGGCGGCTGGTGATACCCGCCAACTCTGCAATTGATTAACAGTTTTTTTACGGCATCAATACTCTTTCGAGAACCAATGTAATCGTCAAATCCTCCTGCCGGATACCGGTTGTTACCCGCGAATAATTGATATCTTTGCATAGCGTATTAACCATTCACCTAATGCCTTACCCAAAATTTGGCGCACCGTCTTTGTCAAAATATCTTTCCTTGCAAGTCGGGAATGCACTACATCCATACCAGACAGTTCCTTTCTCGCTCTTGCGAGCTATCAAGTCTGATTCACATTTATGGCATTTATAATCGGTTGTTCTTTGTGGTTTTTTTACAGAAGGAGCAGATTTAAAATCAGGCTTTCCACGCTTATCTGGATACGTAGATCGACATTCTGGATAACCTGAGCAACCCCACCAAAACCCCTTACCTGATCTTGAATCCTTTCTACGTATCAATGCTGAATTGCATTCAGGGCAGGGCGGTGAATCTTTATTTGAATGATCACTTGTGTCTTTAGGGGCAGGGTTGTCAGCTATAAGAGATGCTGCATTTGCAACTTGCTCTGTTACGTACTGAATTTGGCTATCAAGGAATTCTTTTACTGACCCTTTTCGGTTTTGAATTAACAGCAGCTCACTTTCATATTGCGCCGTAAGCACAGGACTTGTAACACTTTCCGGCAATGTATCAATGAGTCTTCTGCCGAGGCTACTAGACATTAAATACTTCGCTTTTGTATCGAGATATCTACGCCTTTTAAGCTCGGTTATGATACTGCTCCGCGTTGCGGGCGTGCCTATGCCATCTTCGGATTTTAGCAACTTCTTGTATTCAGGATTATCGACATACTTGTGAATATTTTCTAACGCTTTAATCAGCGTCCCTTCAGTGAAGTGCTTAGGAGGTGTTGTTTTTTTACTTCCTAACACTGCATCCAACACACCTACGTGATCTGATTCTTTAACGGTTGGGAGCATTTGACTCTCGTCATCGTTTGCTGTTTTTTCGCTATCTTCTGGCGATTCAGCATTAACGACCTTCCACCCCTCTATGGTCACTACATTGCCAGCGGCTTTAAGAGTGTGCTTTTCCGCTGCGGAATCCTGCGCGTCTACATCTATGAGTATTATCGTTGCATCGTACTCGTGTTTTGGATAAAACTGAGTCAGATAACTTCTAACGATCACATCGTAAATGCTTTTTTCCCTACTCGTCAAAGCCTCAACATTGCCAGAGTGCATCGTGGGAATTATGGCGTGGTGAGCCGTGATCTTACCGTCGTTCCAAATGCGAGAATGGATACTAGTATCGGTCTTCTCTACAAGGTTTGATATTGCCGGATATGTGGACGATACCGCAGCGAGAATCGTTTTCGCATCGGATTTTTGCGCTTCTGGTAGGTACTTGCAGTCACTTCGTGGATACGAACACAATTTATGTGTCTCATAAAGTGCTTGTACCGTCTTAAGTGTTTCATCTGCGCTGAATCCGAATCGATTAGACGCAATTAACGTGATATCCGACAATGATAGCCCTAGTGGTTGCGGCGTTGATTTAGGCTCTTTTGAATAACTCGCAACTCGACCATCTTTTTCTGATAATTCCTGAACAACTTTCTCTGCAACCGTTTTACTAATGACTCTATTCTCATCATCGAGATAATCACTGTCTTTGGGCGGCACCCAGCGTGCAATGAATTCTCCCTTTTCATGTTTTATGGTTGCGTGTACTTGAAAGTAATCCTTGGGGACGAATTTTTCTATTACCCGATCTCTGCTGACCACTAGCGCAAGAGTAGGGGATTGCACACGGCCCACGACCAGTAATGACTTGTCTCCGCTTGCTTGAGCTGCGAGGGTTAATGCTCGCGTCACATTCATGCCCACTAACCAGTCCGCACGCTGACGCCCCAGGGCTGCATTACGCCACCCCCGAAATTCGTTATTGTCCTTGAGTGACTTTAATCCGCGACCAATTGAAACCGCATCCTGAGCCGAAACACTAAAGCGTTTGACGGGTACTTTGGTTTTAAAGTGTTCGATTACCTGATCAACAATGGCTTGACCTTCTCGATCAACATCACCTGCATGAACTATTTCATCCGCCCTTTTTATTAGTGTGCCCAGAATTTTGAGCTGACCCTTAGTCTCCTTTTTTTGTTCGTATTGCCATATTTCGGGAATAATTGGCAAATCACAGGCGCGCCATATCTTTTTACCTTTCTTTGTTTTAGGAACATCGTCGGGCAAATAGGCGTCAGGCTCTTTTTGAGAAAATAAGTGCCCAATGCAGTAGGAGACTAGATCATCGCCACATTCATAGTAACCATCTCTCCTAACAGCCTTTCCAAGTCCATCTGCTATCGCTTTTGCGGCTGACGGTTTTTCAGCAATGAATAATCGCGTCATATGCTTTCTCTCTAAGAGTGTTTGCTATTCGGCTAATCGATCAATACAAAAGGTGTCGAGTACTCAATCAATTGCTACTGATTATATTAACAGCTTGCTGGTGTTGACCGACACCGCTGTCTACTACCATTTTTGTAACTAATGACTGTCACACTTCTCAGAACGTGACTCCCAAGAACGACAAACTAAGGGTGGATCTCTATGAGCGTACAAACACACTTGCTTTATATACGTCATTGACGTACTATAAACTGTGAATACAATTCTCGAAACAGCGCATTTTACGGCTCTGCAAACCAAGTATTGGACAGAAGAGGAATATGAAGAATTTCTGTACTTCATTGCAGCGTTTCCTGAGTCTGGCGATCTTGTCAAAGGCGCTGGCGGAATTCGTAAAGTGCGTTGGGGTTCAAAGGGAAAGGGGAAAAGGGGCGGCGTAAGGGTGATCTATTTCTACATAAAACCCGATGCGCAAGTGTTACTACTGGATATCTACGGTAAAAATGTAAAAGAAACTATTAGCTCAAAAGAGCTTAATAAATTGCTGGAACTATTGAAATGAACAAAAATTCATACAGTGAAAAAGATAGCGATCAAACGCTCGGTGAACGACTAATCGAGAGCGCAAAACAGTATAAGAACGGGCAAGTAAAAACCGTTGAACTCAATCAAACACGTTATGCGCGAACTCGCCTAAGTCTATCGCAAGCTGAATTTGCAGATATGCTTGGTGTGTCTATTCGCACCTTGCAAAATTGGGAGCAGGACCATCGGAAACCAACAAGGACAGCACAAATCCTTCTACGAATCGCCATTAAACACCCCGACATGTTTAAAGACATACTCGATGACGCGGCTTAACAGCAGCATAAATATTAGGATTCCAATTACTCCAGCCGTGACCATGCGATATATCGGTTTGGTACAACAGGACATCGACCACAGTTACACCGAATTCGGGCATTGATGTGTCTGACGCTCCGACCCATATCTATCTGACCAAGATAGACCACGATGCCAATCAATATCGGTATTACAGCCTTCGGGTAGATCCCGATCTATTCGGACGTTGGTCACTGTTTCGCGAGTGGGGCAGGCTTGATACCGACGGCGGGGTGGTT
>CALDTK010000356.1 GCA_937924035.1 uncultured Saprospiraceae bacterium
ACTTCTCTGGAGACAAGTAAATGTTAAAACAAGCTCAAAAGGGTTTCACCCTAATCGAACTAATGATCGTAATCGCGATTATCGGTATTCTTGCAGCAGTAGCTGTTCCACAGTACGGTCAGTACACTAAGCGTGCTAAGTACTCTGAAATCATCTCTATGACTGCCCCGTTCAAATCAGCAGTTTCAGAGTGTGCCAATGACAAGAACGTTACTCCAATAGCCTCTTGTGGTGCAGGCACGGGCATTGTACCAAACGGCTGGACCACAGCGAAAGGAAACGTAGATAAAATGGAAGTCGCTGCAACAGGCGTTATCACGGCAACTGGTAGTGCAGAGGTTGATCAAGCTACATACGTCCTAACTCCAACTTACGCTCCATCCACTAGCACGCTGACTTGGGCAGCTACTGGCACTTGCTTTACAAACACAGTGAAACTTTGCAAGTAAATTGCTAAGCATATCTAAGTGGTAAGAGCCAGCGTGGGTGACCGCGCTGGCTTTTTGACTAATCTAAACTTTTTATGAACAGTAAAGGCTTCACCCTAATAGAACTGATGATTGTCATCGCTATTATTGGAATACTAGCAACTATCGCAGTTCCCCAATACGGGCATTATACCAAGCGGGCCAAATATAGCGAAATCAAAATATTAGTTTCTAACGTAAAAGTGCCAACGGAATCTTGCATTTATGACAAAAACGCTTTAACAAATTGTAGCGGTGGTGACAGCGGTATACCGAACAATTTCATGGGTGGCTCCGGGCTTATAACTGCATTAGTGACCGATCAAGGAAAGATCACAATAAGCACGTCATCCGAAGTGGACAACAAAACCTACATTCTCCAGCCAGTTTTCTCTGCTAGCTTGTCAGATCTAGCTTGGGAACAAAAGGGCACTTGCCTCGCTGCAAGGTTATGCTAATGTTTCCTTAGTATCTACGCAAGGCGCATAGCATTTCACACAGTAAACAACCTGCATCGAACGCTGGGCACGGTTCAACTGAAGAGGGACCCTTCATACGCTGAACCCTCTAATTTATTCCAGCATCTCAAACGAGCTGAAAAAATCCCACGATACTTCTGCTTGACCGTTTACTTTGGCACAGTGTTTGCTCCACAATGAGTAATGACGCGGGATTGTGGGATCCTGTGTGGCAATAACAAATCAAATATACCCTCTTGTCCGGTCCCTAAAAATGAAGGTTACTAGCAATCCTCTACTGGGCGGATTAGCAATTTTGATAATTGCTTATATCTCGACACCATATTTAAGTCACTTGTCAGCATCTGGGATTCTTGACTCCCTAAGCGCTGCATTTCTTGTTGTTGCTTCTTGCCAACTGGTGTTTCTATTGCCAAAGTGGTTCTCAGCTATCTGTGTGAGCCTATTCATCTGCATCGTCATAGCTTTTAACCTCGCTAGTGGAAAGTACTATCACTTCCAGCATTATTACCCGACAATACAATCGGCCTATTTGTTGAAAGAATCGCCATCTCTAATTGCAGCTTATGCCTACTGGCAATTGCTTTTATCTCTTATCGTTGCAAGCGCCGGGTTCCTGCTCCTTTGGGCATTAGCAAAATATTCCCGGCCTATGTCGGTTCAAGTAAAAATTGCAGCTCACTTTCTGCTATTGACAGCATCACTTGGATTTCAATGGAGCTATGCCTCAACCAACAGTGGAAACAATTTTTCAGTCATAGACAATTCTCCCATAAGCCATTTTCTGCGCAGTCTTGGAGTAGTTCCGTTCAGAGCTGATAACAAAGAGAATTCTGCGCGTCATGAGCGTGATATTGTTATACGGAGGATGTCGGAAAATCCTGATCTGACTTTACCGATTAGATATACAGCCGCCGAATTAAGTCAGGCACTTGGGTATGGTGCAGAATACGAATCCAGAATTTCCAGCCCTCGACACCCACTGTTTAAAAAACCAGTTCAAAAACAGAGCGGAAAGAAACAACAACACAACGTTATCATATTGGTGTTGGAGAGTGTTCGAGCATCAGAAATGGGGGTGTATGGTGCGGCGGATTCAGCAACACCCTTTCTAGACAGCTTAGCGGCAAATTCGACCATTGCAAAAAAATTCTACGCTACCAGTAATTACACAGTAAAAAGCGAGCACGCGATTCACTGCAGTGCTTTGGATCGCTTTATCGGAAGCCCGGTAGCCGAAAACATGGATGAAGTAAAAACCTTGTGCATGCCAAATTTGTTGAAACAGCTAGGGTATACCACCCATTGGTTTCACGGTAACAAACTGTCATTCTACAATCGTGACGAATATTTACCCAAAATTGGTTTTCAACAATTACACGACGCGGCCGTCTTGAATGTCGACGGCACTAAGTCAATGTTGGGTTGGGGAATTAACGACCTGGACTTTTTTACAGAAGTGACTACTGTGCTTTCAACAAGTAAGCAACCTTTTTACGCAGAAGTCCTAACCTTATCGAATCACCTTCCATTCAATTATGACTGGGGAATAGAATTCCCTGAACATCTTACCTCTGATAACACGCTTCATCAGCGCTACCGTCGTGGAATATATTACACAGATCAAGCCGTAAAAGTGCTCTATGAAAAATTGCAACGCAGCGGATTATTGGATAAATCAATTCTAGTCATCACTGGTGATCACGGCATATGGAGTTTCGATGACGAAAATCTCCCTGGTCTGTATAAGAATGAGCAAATGAACCGTGTGCCGCTAATTATCCATACACCCAACGCACAGCCAGTAGTTATTGAAGGCAATCACAGTCACTTGGATATCGCTCCGACGTTAGTTGATTTATTAGGATTAGAGATTACAGATGACTTTATGGGGCAATCGATATTTTCCAACGCACTCTCAAAGACTGGTAGGGCCATATACTCAATGGCAGAGCATGCCGTAAGTTACCGATCTGCTAATCGAACATGCATCCCGAGTGTTCAATGCACCAACAGTGTAGAGTGCACATCAATACTGGAAGAAAATATTTCAAACACGATTTGCTACGACGTCGCCGAAGATGAAGATCTCCTGATTGACGACTCGGCATTATTATCGAAAAACCACAGATTTACAAAAGATCGTGATCTGTTCGATTACTCACAAATAGCAGTGGAAATAGGTTCTTTTCCAAATAATAGATAGCACCCATTATAGAATCAAGCATAGCTGTGGACCAACAAGGGCGATTATGACTTAAAGCGGCGCGCAAATTGCGTCAAAACAATCCGCTCAACTAATTTCGTCCACCTTGGTCTAGCCCGACGCCTCCCGAATGAACGCATGTTTCTGATAATACAAATCCCATGTCTTAACGAGTCAGACACACTACCAGCTACTATAAAGTCCCTTCCCAGGATGTTGAGTGGTGTCACTAAGATCGAATACCTAGTTATAGATGATGGCAGCAGCGACAATACTCAGCTGGTCGCCCATGATCTCGGAGTGCATCATGTCGTATGTCATCGAACCAACAGGGGATTGGCCGCCGCGTTTCAAACTGGGCTTGATACTAGTCTGGCTTTAGGCGCCGACTTAATCGTCAATACCGATGCAGACAATCAGTATGATGCCAGTGACATGGGTGCGCTGATAGCACCTATACTGAATGGGGAAGCTGATATCGTCATAGGTGATAGGCAGGTCCAGTCGATCGAACACTTCACCAAAACAAAACGATTTTTGCAATGGCTTGGAAGTGCCATTGTTAGGAAGTTATCTAATACTTCAGTAGTTGATGCGGTTAGTGGATATCGGGCAATTTCACGTTACGCAGCCAAAAAGATATTTATAGTATCCAGTTTTTCTTATACAACCGAAATGATTATTCAGGCCGGAAGAAAGGGCTTAGCAGTAAAGTCTGTTCCAGTAAAAATAAATCTCGTTGATCGCCCTTCACGACTATTCTCTAGCATACCCAATTTTCTGTGCAATACATCAGGTACGATTCTAAGGTCGTACGCAATGTATAACCCGCTTCGGGTGTTTATACTTGCTGGCCTAGGTGCAGGCAGTATTGGCCTGATTACCTTTTTGCGATTTTTTATCTACTATTTTGCGGGAAATGGAAGTGGACATATACAGTCACTGATATTTGGCAGCGTGCTATTCATCTTGGGAATAGTTGCCATCCTAATGGGTGTTCTCGCAGATCTTATCGGTCGCAATCGACGGTTGTTGGAAGCAACTCTTCAACGCACCCATCAGCTTGAGGATCTAATAAGCCAAAACAAACTCTCTGATGTTAAAGGCGGGCCAGGAAACCGTGCTACACATGGCCCTTTTGCAACAGTAGAAGCTCATAGAAATAATGCGCAATGAGAGCGCATAAATTTTTACAACGTTTTAGCAAATGTGACACCGCATTAGATTCCATCATTCTACTACTAATCATTCTTTGCTTAGGGATTCAACTACATCTTCAGTCTATTCAAAAAATAAATTGGGATGAATTCTACTTTCTTTCCTTAATATACGAACATCAGCGCGGCGATCTTGCAAAGCCTTTGCAGACACTTCATGTACATCTATTCGGATGGCTTACTAATGTCGGAAAAGACGAAATCGACCAAATAGTGATAGCTCGATTTTTTATGTGGCTTTTCCAAATTGGCTCACTAATTCTTGCTTATCACACCTCAAGATTTTTTTGCGGACGTCGTGCCTCTTTGATTGGTGTCTTGGGCTATCTTTGTGCCGGATACGTACTTATACACGGGACAAGCTTTCGTGCAGATCCAATAGCCGCATTTTTCACTATGCTTTGTATTTATATACTAACGAGATCAAAGTTATCATATACATCATTATTTCTAATGGGGACAACAGTCGCAGTCGCCATTCACGTCACTGTGAAAATCGTGCTTTTCCTACCATTATTTCTCTGGCTAGGTCTCTGGCAGTTACCTGACTTTAAAAAACCATTTGAAGCAGTGAAACGGCTATTTATTGCATTCTTGGTTTGCATAGTTATAGGGGGCGCCATATATAAGTATCAATTACACATTATGCCAGACCATGCATCCACATACTCAGCCTCGGTGGTCTCATCCGCACCTTCAACCCTATTATACGATTCAGGGTTTCTTCCGAGATGGAATTTCGTAAAGGAATCTGCAGTACTTTCTTCACCTCAATTACTATTGTTTTTAATCGGCATGGGAATGTGTATTGCACAAATCTTATATTTACGGCCGGCAAATGCTAATCCGTTAATGCTACTCGGCATGGCATTCCCTCTTATAACTCTATTGTTCTATAGGAACGCCTTCCCCTACTTCTTTCCTTTTATATTTCTTCCAACCATTTGTATTATCGCCTATGGCGCCACCGCCGTACAGAATAATATCTATGCCGTGATCTTATTAACCTTGGTTTTAGTAAGTAATCAATTGCTGCATTATTCCGGAAGAATAGGTGATAACTACGAATCCCAAAAAGAGATAATTTTATTTTTACACAAAGCATTTCCCGAGGGTGTAAATTATGTCGATAGATGCTCAATGTTCGGTTCAAGTAAAAAATATGGGTTTTTTATGTCAAGCTTAGGGTACAAAATATATAAAAAAAACGGACAACCTGTGATTCGGAAGCAGGCTATCAAGGATGTGGTGCCTATAGTCATCGCGAATAACTCACAATTAAGTTACGCCTTAATCCACGGCTCGAGTAGGTCAAACGGCATGTTATTGAATGACGATGCCAACTTCCTAAATAGGAATTACATTCCACATTGGGGTGCAATTTGGATTGCGGGAATCGACGTTTCCGCCTCAGAGATAAGTACTAGCTTTGAGATCAAATTGCCGGGCATTTACACCATTGAAGCGGATTTCCCCGTGATAATTGATGGAAAAACATATTCAAGAGGAGACACCTTGGTATTAGAGAGAAAAGCAACTGATATCGTATCTGATCTTACCCAAGTAGTGACTCTCAGGTGGGGAGACAATCTTTACAAGCCTTCCTTTCAACCAAGTCAAAAGCCTCTATTCAGTCGGTTTTAGTTCTTATGCCAACCGCTAAATTAAGGAGTGTTGTTATTGTCTTTGCATGGAAGACTAAGAGCTTCCATATGATACTAGTAACTGGGAAGCATGAAGTCTAAGGTCAGATTTATTACAAGAAAGTGGGTTCCGACCCTTGGAGGTATGGAGACATATTGTGTACGCCTGTGTGATAAATTGGAAGAGCATTGTGACCTTGAAGTCATTGCTCTACCGGGACGTAGCAAAGCTCTTATGCCATCGGGACCTCAGTTATGTTGGTTCGGTTTAACCACTAGTTGGAAGTTAGTTACACTTCCTGCCGTCGATGTAACGCACGTTGGGGACGTCGCAAGCTGGCCCTTCGCATTCATCGCAAAGGTGCGTAACCGAAAGGGGCAGGTAGTAATTTCAGCGCATGGCTCTGACATTACTTATGCTTCTAAAGCCGGACTTCTGCCTAAACTTTACGGGGCTTACCTAGCGCTAGGAGCCAGCACAGTTGGCAGTGCGATTATTGTATCCAATTCTGCTTGGCTGGCCGACCAAGTACGAAACTACGGCTTTGAAAACGTATCGGTTATACCGTTAGGCACCGACATTCAGCATTCCAGTGTAAGGGGTACCGGCACCCACAATGGTTCAATATTATTCGCCGGTCGCATGATTAAATCAAAAGGGTTGTCATTCTTTCTTGACGAAGTACTGCCGTGCTTACCTAAGGAAACCATTGTTCGTGTGGCTGGAGCAGCTACAGATCACACTGAAGCCTTAGCGCTACAGCATCCAGCTGTAAAGTTCCTGGGATCCCTTGAACCTCCGGAACTATATGATGAATATGCAAAAGCTATGTGTGTGGTTGTGCCAAGTCAATCTTCGGAAGGGTTTGGTTTGGTTGCTGCAGAGGCGGCTTGTGCGGGGGGAGTGGTTGTCGCTTCCGCACATAGTGGACTAATGGAGGTATGTTCTGGCGGTATTGGATTTCTAGCTCAGGCCGACGTGCCTAGTGATTGGGCCAATGTAATACAGAAAATAAGGCACTGGTCGTCCAAGGAAAGGTTGATGCATACCCAAGTGTCCACCGAATTGGCATGTCAAAGGTATAACTGGAGTGTGGTGGCAAAAAACACCTTCACAGTCTATGAAACTTAATGCACTACAGACATATATATCAAAGCCATTATATCTATGGGTATTTACTGGGCTCCGAGTACAAACTTCAAAGCCTTTGTTGCGCGGCCAATTGAGTTCATTAAATTAAGCCGACAAGATGGCAAAACAAGCCGAGGGGCTTAATATCCTGAAGAGAGTGATGCAAATGTACAAAAAAATATTCATCTTTACAGCAGTGATGCGTGAGCATGAAGTGGTTATTGTAGGGAGACAGCAGTGAAGCAAGCAACGCTACCAGATCAACTTCGCTGTAAAGACTTTAAAGATCTAATTCGTATTGGAGGTAAGAATGACGGGGGATATCTGGTTTCAGAAGCAGATATTGTAAATACTACATTGCTACTGGGACTTGGTATAAATACAGATTGGAATTTTGAAAAAAATTTTCTGGACTTGAAAGAGATTGAAGTAAGAGCGTTTGATGCCTCTACGACATTCAGTCTTTTTTTGAAACAAGCACTAGCAGAATTCACCAGATTTAAGTTTCATAAAGCGCTAACTAAACCTTTCAAGTATCTTTCCTTTAGAATATTTTTTTCTGGTAAGAAAAAATTTTTTGCAAAATACGTGGGATTGAACTGCGGTGGAATACACACATCCTTGGATAGTATTATAAGCAAACTGAGTGAAAGGGACATTTTCATTAAAATGGATATAGAGGGTTCGGAATATCGATGTCTCGAAGATATGATATCGCATCAAACCAAGATATCTGGAGCTGTTATCGAGTTTCATGATGTAGACTTGCATTTAGACAGAATAGTTGATTTTGTCAATCGATTCAGTCTTACCCTTGCTCATGTTCACGCAAACAATTTTGCACCGATCACAGAAAAAGGAACTCCTCTCGCAATTGAATTGACGTTTTCTAAGTACGGAATACATTCAGAAGATGCACCGCATCTCCCTCACAAATACGATGAGGCCAATAACCTGAAAGACAATGAAATAAAAATATCTTTTCATCCCAAAAATTGAGTAAAGATATTTTTTTATTCAACACGAATTTTTTTCTGGTTTATTCTGATGAGAAATTTTAGGATCCAGCCAATAGTTGGCCCACCGTGCCGGGTCAGCGGCATGTATCGAATACTGTGGTGAGGAACGCCGACAATAGCCTCCTGCACGGCCCCATGTCATCCCGACGCTTGAGGAAAAAACGATCAAGCCTGGGCATGAGCTATCATCATACTGTTTATAACCCAAGATGGGCACCTCTGAACTGTATGCAGTCACCTAATTTTTACTGACTGGTGGCATGCACCTGGTGTTCTCAGAAAATTAAATCTTAGAGAGCAGTCATCCGCCGATAAGCGCCTAAACTAAGGAATTAAGTAGTCTTGAATAACTTTCAATCATCTTTTCCATCTGAAAACACGACACTGCCTTTTCCCTTGCGCTATGTCCCATAGCTATCAAACGAGCTGGGTTATTCGCAAGCATTTGAATGGCGTTTACAAAGGATTCCACATTGTCTACCGGACACAGAAAACCGTTAACTTCATCGTCGACAAGCTCTGGAAGTGATGAACAGTTGGTCGTCACCACAGGAGTACCACAAGCCATGGCTTCTGCTACGACATAGCCAAACCCTTCAAAGCGAGTCGGAAATAATAAGGCATCAGCCAGACGATATTCTTTTAATAGCTCATCATCATCTAGCCTGCCAAGGGCAGTGGCATTCGGGATTTCCGATAAGACATCAGCTGTTCTAAGCCCGGATGTATAACGCAATTCATAGTTTGAACCGAGCCTTGACATGATTTCAGGCAATAAATCAACACCCTTTCTTCTGATCAGGTTTCCCGCAAATAGTAGTTTGAACGATCTTCCCCCCGTCACCGAACTATCAATCGGCTTGCTATCGGGGCGGAAATAGTCGGTATCGATTGCAGCGGGAATAACATGAACCGGTAATTTACCAAATACATTCTGAACACTAGAGGCTGTATATTTACTATCACAGACTACAACATCCGCTGCAGTCAACGAGCACTTTTCATATCTACGCCACAGCAACTCATGGACCGCCGCCTGAATGTGAGAGCGATAGGGCGAATAGGCAGGATCAAACACGCAATGATGTTCTACTATAATCAATGACTTTCCAATACCTTTAAACATAGCACCAGAGATACTGTCTGCTATGACAATATCTGGTTTCTTTAATGGCTTTTGTAATTTTAGTAGATACGGAAATCCCTGGTGCTTGTTTGATAGTGGTGTTAATTCAACGTCATGCCCCAACGTCTGGAGGACACCTGTTAGTCTTTGAGTGTAAACAGCTGCGCCTCCTTTGAAACCCAGTGCTGGCATCCATATTCTCATGAATCTTCAGGCCTTCCAAAAAAAGGAATCAGCTACTGCTGGTGACAGTAGCGTTGTGCTTTCAATGGACGCATAGTCATTAATGTAACTCGCGTAAATGTAATTCACGCGGGGAATGCTATTTGCACAAACAAAAGCATCCATTTCTCACTGAATTCCCGAACAGAATAGAGAGCACATGCACTTCATTACCTTTATGACTGACTAGTGGGTGGTGAATTCTCACAGAATTGGAGAAAAAGCAGTAACAAATAATTTTTAGTACAACGTAATGTAACTAAAACAACTATATGCCTGAGCAATTATTACACCGAGCAGCACCGGACAGGTAAAATACCTCTAGCATCATCCAATAGTAATCTGGGCACTCTGTGATACACGGATCTCGACTTCCAATACTTCGCAACTTTAGCGCACTAGTCGTAACTCAAATATTTGGGAGCGCTATCCGTTTTTTATACCTCATCGCAATTGCTCGTTTACTCGAGCCTGATGACGTAGGACTCTATTCCTATGGAATCGCTTTCTATATGACTTTATTTTTTCTCGCCCATTTCGGCCAAGAAACTTTACTATCCAAACGTGTTGGTGGACACAGAAACAGGTTCGTTACCACTGCAGCATATAGTCTTTCCATAACACTGATCATGATAAGTATTGTTGCTGTTTCTGCATCAATATTCCTCAACATGACTGAACATGATAGCGCTAGGCTTCAGGTGCTGCATCTCTTTATCCTCGCACTCATTACTCGTAGTCTTGCAGTTTGGGCAAGAAGCTGTTTCGTCGCACTGGAGCAGGTTGCATGGATCCCCAGATATGAGGCAACTTTTCGATCATTAGAGGCAACAACCGGGGTTGCCTGCCTCTTCTTTGGTGGTGGATTGCTACATATCTGTTTTCTACATTTTGCTTTCTGGGGTGTGGAGGCTACCGCTTCGCTTAGGCTATTGATACAGCATCAAGGCTTTCGACTGCGCCTAGGAACAGACTGGCGGTTGCTAAAAGCATTTTTCCGAGCTTCATTTGTATTTACAGTGAATGTCTGGCTCTTAGGTGTATTTTCACTGCTGGGAATTGTTGGTTTGGGGCTGTTTCAACACGATATTTCGGTGGTGGCTTACTTTGCGATCGCCATGCAATTTTTCACCACAGTAATGATTTTTCCTATTTCTCTGTCAAAGGCAATTATACCGGGACTCAGTCGTGCCTACCGATACCAGACAGAATCGGATCTGCAAATTTTAGCAACAGCCTTGAAGGTGGTCTTTATCATGGGAGGTGTGGTGGCGGTGGTAGCCAATGCTATAGGCCCGTGGGCCATCACTGCTTTATTCGGGGACCGATACCTGGCGGCAGGCAATACCTTTAGCTGGATTTGTTGGGCAATTGGACCTTGCGCAGCTGTATTTATAGTGGCACACACACTGAACGCTCTTGACGCAAGCGGCTTGGCGGCATTAACCGCATTGGTTATGGCAACTGTTCACGCTGGAGTCATGGCGGTTTTACTGAGCATGGGGGATTGGACAACAGGAGGTTTTTTAGAGGCATCTGTAATGAGCGCCGTGGCTGGACTTTTGGCTGGTTCCATCTCGGGTGCGGTCGTCGGCTCGATGGCTCTGAGCACTAAACTAAAAATGCCGGATCATAATTGGTGGCGAATGCCGCTGATTTTTTCCATCATGCCAATTGCCGTCGTGTACTTTTTGCCCGAGCCGGTTGGCGGTGTAGTGTCCATCTTTCTTCTGATCTTTCTGACTTGGAAGACAGGGATATTCTCCCGCATTGAATTGGATCGCATCACAGGACGTTTCTGACTAGACGCTACTTTCAACGAAATATCTTTCGTGAGGGGTATTTCACAAAATGAACTATTAAACCTGGGACAAGGGATTGGTGAAATTTTTTTATGTTTGCCACATCACAATGTTGACCAATACAAACGTGTACTGAATTATTCACCGCTCAGTCGGCAATAAAAGTAACGTTGGTTTTACTCAACTTCTTTTGCTGCATGCCGCTCCCCTCTCCGTAGTCGTAAGAAAATAACAAGGTTCGGCGGATAATCATGTCAAATAACAATACACCAGCCTCTAACGATGTAAAACAATCGTTATCTGGCCTACCCAGACGACTGGTACGCGAGGAAGTTCTTTCAGAGCAGGATGCTTTGCAAGCATTGGCTGATGCTAACGAGAACAAACGCCAACTCATCAGCCATTTGGTCCACCATATGGACATATCGGCTACCCGAATTGCAACTATCGCAGCTCAGGAGTTTGGTTTTTCGCTTTTTGATCTAAAAGCACTTTCACCCGACAGTCTACCAAGCGAATACATCAATGAAGAGACCGTAGCGAAAAACAACGCATTACCAATCTTTATGCGCGGCTCTAAACTATTCGTCGCACTATCAGATCCCACTAATACCGCAGCACTGGATGAACTCAAATTTAGCTCCGGCAAGACGGTTATTCCAATACTCGTAGAAGAAGATAAGTTGGCGGACCTGATCGAAAATGCGTCATCAGGATCAGGTATGGGCGGCCTGGGCGACGGCCTGGACGAAAGCTTCGATATGGAAGTTGGCGGAGAGGAAGGCTTACAGGAAGATGACGACGACTCAGGCGTAGATGACACCCCTGTTGTGCGATTTGTCAATAAAGTATTGCTTGACGCCATTAAGCGCGGTGCCTCTGATATTCACATTGAACCGTATGAGAAAATTTTTCGTGTTCGCTTCCGTATCGACGGCATTCTACAGGAAGTGTCACAACCACCTTTGAATCTCGCAGGTCGACTGACTGCCAGATTAAAAGTTATGTCTCGCATGGATATTTCAGAACGACGTGTACCGCAGGACGGTCGTATCAAGCTGAAGATCTCAAAAAATCGTGCGATCGACTTTCGTGTTAATAC
>CALDTK010000357.1 GCA_937924035.1 uncultured Saprospiraceae bacterium
GCTTTATGATTGGTTGTAGTTGCTTTTACAACTGCAATTTCTTCTTCATAGCTCGGGTAGGTGAGCTGAATATTAAACATGAAACGATCAAGCTGTGCCTCTGGAAGAGGGTACGTTCCTTCCTGCTCGATTGGGTTCTGAGTAGCGAGTACAAAGAACGGAGCAGGCAATGGCATACGTGTACCAGCTACAGTAACTCCGCGTTCTTGCATGGCCTCAAGTAATGCTGCTTGCGTCTTAGGTGGAGTACGGTTGATCTCATCGGCCAAAACGATGTTGGCGAAGAGAGGACCTTTCTGAAATTGGAACTTGCGCTGCTCATCAAGAATTTCCATTCCTGTGATGTCCGAAGGCATCAAGTCGGGTGTAAATTGAATTCGCTTAAAATCGAGATCTAGTGCATCGGCTATTGTCGAAACAAGTAGCGTTTTTGCTAGACCAGGAACACCGACGAGCAATGAGTGGCCGTTACCAAACAGTGACATGATCACGCCTCTAACGACATCATCTTGTCCAACGATAACTTTTGCAATTTCGGACTTGAGACTGCCATAAGCAGTTGCGAGTGCGTCAATGCCCGCTTTATCAGAAGAGTAGGTTGTAGTTGCCGTTTGCATATTCGGTATGGGTGTTCCCGTCGATCGGGAGGATAGTGTTCGAGTGTGAACTTAATTGCTTCAAACTGAAGCACAGGTGCACAAAGTATTCAAACGGTATGTCCGAGTGCTTTGTTTCGAAGGGTCGAGCGACTTTTAAAGGGCAGTGAGCCTGATGTAGACCGGTAACCAAAGCATGGCCAATTGTTGAGCTGCATTAACAGGTTTGGTCGTCTCATCGTAGAACTCCCAATCGGTAGGATCACCTTCGAATCGAGTATACATTTCAACAAGTCCCGGGCCTCCGGGGCCTCGCGTTGACCAATATTCTAGTAGGGCAAAATCTCGCACAGCAAAAACGATACGATTCCTTCCATCACTAATGGCCCATTGGTCAAGTTGCCCAGGAAATACAGGGCGCATAGTTACCACTTGGTTGTTGACTCGGATCTCCCAAAAGTCTTCTCTGCCTGCGACTTTAGGTCTGATCATTCCATCAAAATCACCCATGCGGAATACCCACTGAGTTAGATCACCAGAGCCGGTGGTCATTACTGGAAAGCGCAAATTGAGTGTTCCTGCTCGCTCACCCTCGTAATCAAAAACATCCCACTGCGTAAGGTCATTTGCAAAAACAGTTTGAATGCCACTGATTGGCATTGCCATTCCACCTTGTGCAGTCACGGGTTCGTCCGCAGCGGGTTCATCGGCTGTTTTAGTAGTAGTCGATTGCGCTGCCACACATGCTGAAAGGAGAAACATCCAGTAGCAGAGCGCTAAGGCTGGACCAGTTTTGGCGAAAGCCTTCATAGACTTAGCTAAAAATAAACGCCCGCTAGTGTCGTGCACTAGTGGGCGTCTAGGAATTCTTATCGTTGGAATCATCGTAAGCTGAACGTTGGAAGCACCGGTAAAGTACTACCTCTTCAGCAACGATGTACTAGAAAGGAAGGTCGTCCTTGCTTTTGTCGGCTGCGAACGCAGGTGGTTCTTCGCTAGGCATAGATGCTGCGGGTGCAGCTGGAGGTGCCTGTCCACCTGAGGCTGCTCCTTGAATACGCCATGCGTGTAGGTTGGTGAAGTACTTGTCTTGCCACTCACGTCCACGAAGGTCAAACGATACGGTCACTTCATCCCCTTCGTTGTATGCATCAAGCAAAGAGCAACGGTCCTGAATAAGTTCGAATTTGATGAAGTTAGGATATTGGCCGTCTGTTTTTTCTACGACAAACTCTCGTTTGCGAAAAGTATCCTTAATCTGTTGCTCATCGAAAATGCGGTGCAACTTGCCTGTAAAATCGTAACTCATCTGTGGGGTCGTATTTGAAATGTAAAGGTAGCAAACGGAGAGTGACCTTTGCAGACCAAGGTTAGGTATCTTTCCCCCCAACCAACTCAACTAACGTGAATAACCTAGCCATAGAATTAGCTGAAGACTTGCTTACCCTAGAAGCAACAAGGGCTAATATGCTTCGTCTGCTCTCTAAGTTTTCGTTGGAGCAGGTAAATCGTATCCCTGAAGGATTTAACAATAACCTCGCTTGGAATGCTGCGCATTGCTTAGTGACTCAAAAGTTATTGACCTACGGATTGAGTGGCCATGATACTGGACTTTCTCCTTCAATGATAGCAGCTTATCGTAAAGGCAGTAAACCTGAAGGCGACCTCACCACTGAGCAATGGGATGAGATTATCGAAGGTTTGGCAAATTCTGCTGGGCAGATGAAAGCAGATTTAGCATCATTAACTTGGGAAGAGCACAAGCCTTACACCACTAGTTATGGTGTCACAATTGGGCACGTGAAGAAAGGTGTAGCGTTCAATAATACCCATGAGGGGATGCACTACGGAATGATGATCGCACTGGGGAAATTGCTCTAGCGTATCGCGCTACATGCCGTCGGAAGTCTCAGACTGGCTCTTATTGCTGGGTGAGACGATAGATGTCGGTTGGTTGCTTGCAGACGATTGCTCTGCTTCCCCGCATTGCGATCGGTGATTTGATTAGATCAGGGTTGCGAGCTACGATATCAAGCCAACCATTCATGTTGAAGTCCCGACCTTTTATATGTTCTTGGTAATAAGGCTTGCTTTTATCCATCAACTCCTTTGGGTGGCATTCTAGGTTCTTCAAGATTTGCCGCCAGCTTGTACTGGTGCTCGGAGTCTTGTCAAAAGCAAAAGTCTTTATGTGCTGTGCCATTGACTTCGCGTGTGCAACACATTTGCGATCAGCCGAATTCTCTGGGTTGTAGTAGATCTGAATTTCGCGTTCGTTAGTTTTCATGTGGCACTTATGATGAATGGCCGCATAAAGTACGAAAAATGTAGAGTTATACCAAAAAATATTGGGAACGTTTTCGCAATGAACTACTGGGACTTGATAAAGATTAGCAAGAGGACTTGACGCGTTACAGTGTTCCTGGTGCTGAGACAGCTTACCTATGTAGTGTCTTTTCAATGGTTGAAAAGACACTAAACTGACATTCATGCCTAAGCTTTTAGTTCCAACAGATTTTTCAAAAGGGTCGGCTGCTGCTGCTCGGTATGCCATCAAATTGGCAGGTGCACTCCGGCTCGAAGTAGAACTTCTACATGCTTATCAAGTGTCTAGACCTGCGGGTTCTTTGATCAATGTCGAGGAGCATATGGAGGTTGGGGTCCAAGAAGATTTTGCGGTCTTTTTTGAGAACTTACGTCAAAACACGAATTCTGAGGTAAAGCTTCATAAACGCACGATGAAGAAAAGTGCAGTTGATGCGATTCGATATATCACCAACTTAGAAGGTGATGAAGTGCAGGCAGTAGTCATGGGCACCCATGGCCAATCTGCTCTAGAGCAAATCTTCGTTGGCAGTACTACACGTAAAACGATTGAATCGATTTCGCATCCTGTACTCGCTATTCCTCCACTACTTGAACACGATTCCAACGTTCCACAAAGAGTTCTTTGGGCGCTCGATGGGAAAACTAACGCAGATAGTTACGGTGTGCGCCTGGTCAAAGAATTGGTCGGAAAGCCTGGAGGTCAGCTTACCTTTTACTATGCTGGCGATGATGAAGAGTCGGCAGGAGTACAAGCAGATTTGCTAGCTGGTGACACACCGCATAATCTGTATGCAACGAGCATTGCGGGAAAGGCCCAAGATGAAATAGCAGATGCAGTTGCTGACACCAATTCAGATCTGCTTGTAATGACACATCGTGATCGAGGCCTTGTAGCGAGTTGGTTAGGAGGATCTACAACCGCAAGTTTATTGCGGAGTACCAATGTGCCGATCCTTGTTTTAAAGCCATAAGACTACTGCTGATTTTCTGAGTTGTCAACGTCCGAGTGTGGAAGTCGGGCTTCCAGCAATCTTGACGTACTTAGCGTCTTATGTCGTACAACTTAACGCCATCACAAAAGGACAACGTCCGTTTAAGGTTGCGCAAAGACGCCGTCCTGAGACCATTGATTGATGAGCTACCATTTCCAGAGGAGCGCATACAGTTAAAAGAGGTGTATCCTTCTTTGCTAAGATCAATTGTAGGCCAGCAGGTAAGTACCAAAGCGGCTGCAGCGATCTACAAGCGCTTTTTAATGGTCTTTGGTCTGGATGGCGATGACGATACTGTTGCTCCCAAGCCAACGGTTTTAGCGAAAGCCAATCCAGATGAACTCAGAGCAGCAGGCTTGTCATGGAGCAAGGTGAGTTATGTAATCGCCATGGCCGAGTATTTCGTCGCACATCCAAAGGCTGAAGAATCTTTACGGTTGATGGATGACGAAGCAGTCATCAACGAATTGGTATCTATCAAAGGTGTCGGTCGATGGACCGCGGAGATGATGCTCATTTTCGCAATGGGTCGTATGGATTTATTGCCACTCGATGATTTGGCCATTTACCAGAGCATCATGGAGCTTTACGACTTGAATCCTGATGCGAAAAAGCGCGACTTGAAAAAGGAGATGACCGAACTTGCTGAAGCTTGGAGGCCATATCGGAGCGTTGCTTGCCTCTACTTGTATAGTTGGCGCCATGAGACAAAGCGTAAAGGCGGGGCAACGTTGTAGTTTCTTAAAACGGTATGTGGAGATCGGCCCTTTTCAATTGTTGTTCAAGGGTTTAGAGCGGTCCTTTTTAGGAGTTAACTCCTTGGGCGTGGAAAACGGAAGGCCTCAGTTATCCCCAACTGGCCTCAAAAAGTTGTCGATGGGGCACTTGATCTTGTATGTTTCGGCCAGCTGCAAGCAGTTGAGGATCAATCCAAAGGATATCAACATTCTCTGCTTGAAGCTTTTTTGCTATTGCCCACCAAAAAGAGGTTTCTAACCCGGTCTTATGATTCGAATTGCCGTACTACATCCTAGCTTATCCGTTGCTCGAGATTTGCAATTTCAGTTGCGTAGTGCGCAAGAATTTCAAGTAGTCCATATTTCTCAAGAAAGAGAACGTTTACTTGAAGCTTTGCAGGCTCTTAGTATTAATGCTGTCGTAGTATCGAGCGAACTTGAAGGTGGAGATGTATTCCCGATCTGTCAAGAAATTCATGTGTACGCTCCGAAAGTTGGGACGTTGGTTCATACCACTGCCCAGCGGACCAAAGAAGCAAAGCGCATGCTGCACCGAGGAGCAGCTGGTTGCGTTTTGAACGATGATGCTCCAGAAGTTTTACATGATGCTTTGCGTAATGTGGGAAGTGGAAGTACTTACATTTCTTCTTCCAGTGCATTTTATATGCTCGGCCTTCGCCAGCCACTTGATCGTGCAGACCAAACCTATCGTCCAAGCTTAAGTAAGCGCGAAAAGGACGTAATGCGTGCTATACTAGAAGAGCGTACAACCGCAGAAATAGCAGACTTACTCAAGATTAGTTTTGGGACGGTAGAAACTCACCGACGCAATATGCTTGCGAAAGTGGGAGCACGTAATACTGCAGGACTTGTTCGTAGCTGCTACGAAATGAGTTTGCTAGAATAAAAAATGATGATTCACTTCTGAATCAACCGGCAGCACTTACACTGCTTGTAGCAGAATAAGCTACTACTTGGGGGCCCACGCTTACTGATACAAACAAAGCGATAAGAAAGGCCCGCGATTTTGCGCGGTAGGCGGTACTGCTTTTAAGGCGTACCGCCGCCGAGTGTATTAGATACGCTCCACGTTTATTCTCCTGAGACATATTTGTCGAACATATGTATAACTTTAAGTGCATCGTACTTTTCTAAGTAAGTTCGGGTACTCTCGTCTTGGGCATATATTTTATTATTTAGCAAAGATTTGACCTTTTCTACCGCTTCTTTCTCAGTTTTATATTGAACGCTGATCCATCTATCTGGAGCAATGTGCTCATCATAGGCTAGTCCATTTGGTAACACGGGGGTAGCACCAGCAGCTAGCGCTTCAACTACACTGATGCCGAAGAAATCATGTTGGCTTGTAATGAGCAAAATATCGGCTTTTAGAAGCCATTGTAGATAGTCTTCGCGGTGCTCGACGTAGCCCCAGTGCAGTATTTCGTTTGCAAAGGTTTCTTTCGCTTTCGCAAAAACCTCCGGTACGCGAGCGTATGATTCACCGAGTACGATGAGTTTGAAGCGTAGTCCTTCGGTTTTCAATTTTCTTAGGATTTCAAAGAATAGTTCTGGACGTTTATCATATTCCCAGCGGTGATTCCATACGATTGTTGGAATATCCTTTGCAAAATTCCGTGGCTGTCTAATTAGGCGTTTAAGGCCTTCAATAGGAATGGGTAGTACGCGTTGTTTAGCATGCGGTAGAGGGAGTTGTTTGCCTTCGGGGAATTTGTATAAAAAACTTGGTAGCTGTTCATTCCAAACACGTTGGTGATAAGCACTATTAAACCATAACTCGTCAGCAGCCATCGCCGAGGTGTAATTAATCCAGCCGTAACGTTGATCACGTTGCTTTTTTAAGTCTTCGTCGTCAGGTGACCACGGGTAGGTGATTTGATTTTCATGGAAATAGACAATGGTCTTCACCTTAGCAAGGTCTGGTCGCAATCCGCGAAGGGTAGCAAGGTCAATCATGTCGGTGACGATCAGTACATCGTAGGTGTTCGTCTTGGGTAGTTTTCGCGAAAGCTGAACAGCCGCGCCGTGCATGCGCCACTTCCAATGGCGACCTGGTAAACTGACCAAATCGACGTCATGTTTGCTATGTTTTACAATCGCATCTGCCCAGCGTTTGTGGCTCGCAGTATGGAATGGGTTCACCAGGAGAATACGCATAGCTAAAGAAAAAATATTGTGGGCTCAATTTAGCTAAAGGGTGCCCCGTTACTTGCGGTATATTTGACCTGTGATTAGACTCTCCCATAAAATTTCACGCTACTCAGGGATGTTGCGTAGCATCGCCAACTGGCCAAGTTATCTCAAGTACAAAGCAGGTAATGCTGCAGAACGTTTCAAGTTTGTTGTGCGCGGGCTTGGAGAAATTGCCGTAGAACGCCGCGCACTGGGGCCTTTCAGAGAGAACTTCTTCGATGATTTGTATTTCGCCGGATTCCCAGACGAGGTACTGAAACGCTTGAAGGGGAATCCACTGATGTTAGATGTTGGAGCGAACGTTGGATTCTTCGCGTTGGCTGCCTTTCGTAAGTTTCCAAAGGCGAAGATTTATTCATTCGAACCTCATCCTTATTGTATTGGTGAATTGAATAGTTATCGAGAACAGTTTGACCAATTCGATTGGAGTATCGTAGCTCAAGCTATGAGTAAGGAAAAAGCAACACTACAGCTTACTACCGATCACCCCGATGACTTTACAAGTACAGCGAGCCTAACACCTCACGAGCGTCACCACCACTCTTTTGATGTTCAGGCTGATACACTGGCTGCTTTTTTAGAGAGAAATCAGATAGCCCAAATCGACTACCTCAAGCTTGATTGTGAAGGAGCAGAGTATGATATTTTATACAACGCCGATCCACA
>CALDTK010000358.1 GCA_937924035.1 uncultured Saprospiraceae bacterium
CTGCTCCACTACTCTACCGAGTCCATCGGACAAAGTTGCAGAGTGCAAAGCCTCTTGTCCTACACCGAGATTTATCTCGAAGACATCTCTGGCAGGGTTGGGTTTTAGCGAAAGCGCTTTAATAGATTGACGAGGATTACGGTTTGAAGAAACAACCGTATTTTGAACGTAATCGACAATGCTATCAAGTACTGGAATAAACTCGTTATGGTCAGGACAAGGATAGGTTTGTGCTTCACGTATTACTGAAACTAAAAAATCTACGGTAAACTCATCTTCAGGAGCAAAGGGATCATTCATATTTACGTTGAGTAATATTCTTCGATCCAGTCCTTGCATAGTATTACACTCCGACCACGGATCGCCACTTGCCTCGGGAACGCCTGAGAAAATCCAGTTCGTAGGTACTGTTCCTCCATATCCATTTCCACCGACCGTCATTGGTGCACCATCTGACCAGCGACCATGTGCGAGATTGAAATAATCCGAGCGATCAGTAGGATCTGAAGTTTGTACGATTCCCCCTTGACTGCTATTCATTGAAATTCCCGAGTTCCGAACATTAGCAGGGTCGCCATTCAACTCCGATGAAATAGTTTGAAAAATCACTGTAGGCGGCAGGCTTGCATAGGTGGAAATACCTCTGTCACAAGCGGCACCATTAGTTCCATCAACTGCATCGATATTGTAGGCAAAAATTGCATTTCGGCTTGGGAAAGATCCAACTGCGTCGTCTGTTGGGCACCCCACATCTGGGTCTACCCAAAGTGAAAGCCCGAGAGAATCTAAGGTCACGTCTGCTTTATTGATGACCTTAACCGTATAGAGCTGTGCTTTAGATGCCGGGTGATTAGGGGCTGCAAAAGCTTGCGCCAATACCTGAACCTCCGCCCCAACGAGATCAGCGTCAGATGCTAAATGTGGACCGAAATCATTCGTCACCCACCATATCGCTTCGTCAGCCCTGAAGTCTGGATAATCCCCACTTTCTGGCTGATAAACTCCATCACTATTAATATCTACGAAAGGAGCCAAATTTCTATTCATTGCAGATGCAGGTAACAACGCATTGTCTCTTCCAGGCCATTCCATAATCTCTTGAATAGGCTGATCTAAAGTACCATCCGCAAGATCTGCTAGGTGCCCATCCACCTGGCTTTTTGTAACCTTAAAAGATCTGCAGAAATAAGTCGATGCACTAAAACTACCGCCTGTCCCGGTTGGTCCAGCTTGGTAATCAAAGAGATCTGTTGCTGCTCCATATTCTGTGACAGAGCTCAAAATTTCTCCATCTGGATAAAGCGCTGTCAGCCACAACCCACCGGCGAATACAGCATTAACCGGAGATCCACTTGGATAATTGAATTGAGGATCACTTCTATCCCACCATAAATACAGCGGATTAACACTCGTGTTTAATTGATTGACTGACAAGCGTTCATCTTCAGGTAGGCAAGTTGACTGAGCGGATAATTGAGAGCTGAAGCAATACAAGAGCACTGCTATGGGTAGAAATGTCTTCATGCTTGTGAAGTAAACCCATAAAGCATTGAAAATCCCGCGGATACGCATGACAGGTCTTGAATTGTCATATAAGCGTCAATGACTCAAGGCGCTTGTCTTATATCCAACAAAAGAATTGCTACTAGCAGACATCATCATTCTTAGCATTCCCACTTTAAACTCTGGCTGGTTAGTGATCTATTTGCAGAAGAGACATGGCTTCATGGCCAGGTCAGCAAGAGTGACTATTCTACTGCATGCGAGCCAAGTTTCAAGAAGACATCGCTCATCTACAGTTGATGTATCAACATCTATTTGTTAATTGTAAACCTAAAACGACAAAAGCCGTTACTTTTGCGTCGCAAAAAAGCACACTCATGTTCAAGACAATAGCCCTCCAAGTAATTGCACTGACGTTCTTCGCAGTAGCAACCCTACACGCACAGATCAAGACACCTGCCCCTAGCCCTGCCGCTGAAATCAGCCAAATGGTAGGTCTCACTGACATTGACGTCATGTACAGTCGCCCAGGAATGAAAGGTCGTACGATCTTCGCTGCAGGTGGCCTCGTTCCTTTCGGAGAAATGTGGCGCACCGGAGCCAACAAGAACACCATGATCTCATTCGACAAGGATGTCATGATCGGAGGTTCTGAAGTAAAAGCAGGTACCTACGCAATTTTCACCAAGCCAATGGCAGCGGCATGGGAAGTATACTTCTACACAGACACAGAAAATTGGGGAACTCCGAAAGATTGGGACGACGCCAAAGTTGCTGCTAAAGTGACTGCTCCTGTCATCAAGATGAGCGAGAAAATGGAAAACTTCACCATCATGTTTGACGAGCTCACGAGTGACGGAGCAAACATGTACATGGGATGGGAGCAGACCATGGTTGCTGTACCAATCAAGGTTGGAACAGACAAAGAAGCAACAGCTAGTATCGAGAAAGCACTTGCTGGCCCAACTTCACGTGACTACTACAGCGCTGCTTCTTACTATTTCGAGTCAGGCAAGGATATCAATCAAGCTTACACTTGGATCAAGAAGGCTAACGAGATGGATCCTAAGTTCTGGCAACTTCGCCGTCAGTCTCTCATCGAGGCAAAAATGGGCAACAAAGCGAACGCGATCATTTCTGCGAAGAAGTCAATGGACATGGCCAAGGAAGCTGGTAACATGGACTACGTTCGCATGAACGAGAAGAGTCTTAAGGAATGGGGCGCGATGTAAGCATCAGCTTACGCCAAAACCAACTTTAAGATCTAAAACGCCCGTTCTGACTGCTGTTGGAACGGGCGTTTTTCGTTCGTACTGTTGAACGGTCAGTTCTTCCCCGTGCACTTTCACAGGGGGAAGGATTAAACATTTGTATTCCTCATATTCCCTGCGGACTAATAGTTCTGCAGATTACCTTTAGTGCATGGAAGATTCCGCCAAAAGCCGCCCACACATCGTTGTTGTCGGCGGTGGTTTTGCAGGTCTAGAATTTGCGAAAGGACTTAAGCACAAAGAGGTTGACGTCACTATTGTTGACAAGCACAACTACCATACTTTCCAGCCACTACTTTATCAAGTAGCTACTGGCGGACTTGAGCCTGACTCAATTGCGTATCCACTGCGAAAAGTCTTTCGTAAAGCGAAGAATGTATTCGTTCGTTGGGCTACTGTGGAGCACATCAATACAGAAACACAAGTTCTCACAACAGACCTCTGTGACATTCATTATGACTACCTCGTCCTTGCGACAGGAAGTACAGGGCGCTACTTCAACTTTGAGGGCATCAAGGACAAGATGCTTACGCTCAAAACCGTACCCGATGCGCTAAACCTGCGCTCTTACATTCTCCAGAATTTTGAAAAGGCGATCGCCGAACAAAATCCAGCATACTTCGAAGAACTGATCAACATCGCGATCGTAGGCGGCGGTCCAACAGGATTAGAATTAGCAGGTGCACTCGGAGAAATGAAGCAGCACATCTTGCCACTCGACTATCCTGAGATCGACCTGAATAAAATGAAGATCGTACTCTTTCAATCGGGTGAAGCCCTTCTTGCTGGCATGAGTGAACTGGCTTCCAAAAAGGCGCTGAAGTACCTCAAAGAACTTGGCGTTGAAGTGAGGCTTAACGATCGCGTAGTTGACTACGATGGCGACGTCTTAAAAACACAAGGCGGCTATGAAATGCGCACCGACACCCTCATTTGGACGGCGGGTGTAAAGGCCACCTTCCCTAATGGTTTACCTGAAGCAGCCATTGATTGTGGAAGAGTCAGAGTTAATCAATTCAGCAACGTACTTGGGACAAATAACATCTACGCCATTGGGGATGTCGCCGAAATGGCGAGTGAAGATTTTCCTCGCGGACATCCGATGATGGCTCCTGTCGCTCAGCAACAAGGTCAACTCCTTGCAAAGAACCTACTTCGCAGCCAGGCGGGGAAGGAAATGCAACCCTTTGTCTACAATGACAAAGGCACCATGGCTACCGTAGGTCGCAACCGTGCAGTTGTAGATCTACCGAAGTATTCCTTTAGCGGCTTCTGGGCATGGATCACGTGGATGTTGGTTCACGTGGCACTACTTGTGGGATTCCGCAACAAGATTGCCGCCCTTTTCGATTGGGTGGTTAATTACTTCACCTATGACAGTCCGATGCGTTTGATCATCCGTCCATTTAGAGAAGAGGGCGTGGGTACGAGTAGCAGTGTTAAGGAGGAGTTGAGAAGGTGAGGCCCTAATCGGCTCACAAATCAATAAATCATGAGCCGAGTAGCCCTTTTATTCGGCTCAAACTCACTTTCTAGCCTCCATACAACTCCAACATCCCCTTCAAATCTTCTAAGGTATTCGCCTCTTCAATCGGCTTGTCGTGGCGCCACCGCACCATACGTGGGAAACGTAAGGCAATTCCTGATTTGTGCCTCGTCGACTTATTGATCCCTTCAAAAGCAAGCTCGAAAACGTGTGTTGGAGGGACGCTCCGCACCGGACCGAAGCGCTCCAGGGTGTTTTTACGTACCCACGCCGTCATCTTTCTAAACTCCGCATCGGTCATACCTGAGTAAGCCTTTGCAAAAGGAACGAGCGTCTTCTTGCCCTCTTCATCTGGCTCACCCCAGACGGCAAACGTGTAATCAGTGTACAAATTCGCTCGGCGACCTGATCCCCGTTGCGCATAAATCATAACTGCATCAATCGTCAGCGGATCTACTTTCCACTTCCACCAATCCCCTTTTTTTCGCCCAATGAGATAAGGGGAATCAAGGCGCTTGAGCATCAAGCCTTCTGCAAAATGTTTTCGCGATTCATCACGGGCATCCGCGAGGTCTTGCCAGGTTTTGGCAGGGACTGCTTCGCTTAAAGGCAAGAGTGCGGGCTGTCCTGCTTCCGATCCCGCGATTTGCGGGACTGCTTGCTTCGCGTGTAGCAGAACCTCCTCCAACTTGCTGCGGCGTTGTTTTAGCGAAAGCTGACGAATGTCCTCGCCTTTATACTCTAAAAGATCATAACACATCAAAACGACAGGGACTTCAGCGAGTAGTTTCTTGCCGACCGTCTTACGACCAATTCGACGTTGTAGCTGTCCGAAAGGCAAAGGCTGACCGTCCATGAATGGTAGAATCTCTCCATCGATCACCGTACCGTTGGGTAGGGCTTTCGCCAAAACCAATAACTCAGGGTACTTATCCGTGACAAGCTCCTCTCCTCTACTCCACAAGAAGCTTTCACCTTCACGCACGATGAGTTGACCACGAATCCCATCCCATTTTCGTTCGGCTTGCCATTCAGTGACATCACCTAATTCTTCGGGTTCACTTTCTAAACCATAGGCGAGGTAAAACGGATAGGGCTTGGAAATGTCCTCGTTGGGCGAGTGTTCGATAACTAACTTCGTAAAGGTTGTATCGTCGACACTCCAATTTCCCATGAGGCGATGCGCAAGCGTATTTTCTTCGATACCCGTGCTCGCACCTAACGCTCTTACCATCAATTTCTGACTCACCCCTACGCGCAGTCCTCCAGTAATCAATTTGGTAAAACAGTAGCGTTGGATGCCAGGCAATTCGTCCCACGCTTCGAGTACTGCTTCCTTTTTTCCTTCTTCATCGTAGGTGCGAAGACTTCGGGTGTATTCAATCCAATAACTCAGGCTATGATCAGATTCTCTCGAAGGAATTGGTTGGGTGAGGGAAATGGCTTCGGCTAGATCACCGGTGGTGTGATACGAGTCTTCGAATAGCCACAGTGGGATGCCAGCTCTTTCCGCTGCCCAAGTTCTAAGCAACGTAGTATTCACCGAACGTTTTGGGCGCCGACCTGAGAACAAGGCAATTGTCCAAAGCTTATCACTTTCAGTGGCCTCATCGAAGTAGCGTTTCAATGCTTCGACTTTTCGAGACGTCTTAGTTGTCTCGTCGAGTTCACGATAAAGCTGGGCAAAGCGCTGCATGCTAGAAGAACGAATGGGAGAGGCGGTGGTTTTGAGGGCCTGATGCTGTCTAATGCTATAAAGGACCACCATTGAAACATTGGAGAACAACGAACATGTCACTCTGTCGCTTATTTCTCAACGTTAATGCCATTTTGGCACTCCTATTTGGTTTTTTTTGACAATTCGTCCTAAAAAACGTGCTGGTCTAGCATTTGATCTAGGGTTGGCATCGATGCGGTCGCTTTTGGCCTCATCCCAACCTTAAAATTTACAACCATGATCTGGACCAACATCCGCCCAACAACATACCGTACTTCAACGAATCGTTCAAACCACCGCAACCCGTTCAACGGACTCAATCGCTTAACTCGACCAGAGGTCAATACCTATGAAACAGACGAGGCATTCACCCTTGAACTTGCGCTTCCTGGTTGGGACAAGCAAGAGGTTGATTTAAAAGTTGACGGTGAACTATTGATCGTAACAGGCGAGCAAGAAACGGAGGACACTCCAAATTATCGCCGCAGAGAATTCGGCCTTACCTCTTTTGAAAAGAGTTTCCACCTTCCTGATACTGTAGATGTCGATGGAATCGTAGCAACACTTGAAAGAGGAATTTTAGCCATCGGTCTTCCGAAGGTTCCAGAGGCGCAGCCAATTCGCAAAGAGATTGAGGTTGCTTAAGTGAGTCCTTTCAAAATTTAGGGTTTCCAACTGAGAAAAGCTTACGTGAAAAATGAGTTATACCCTTCGCTCCTACCAAGTCCCCAGCTTGGTGGGAGTTTTTTTTGGGTGTTGCTTTGCTAAAGTTGGTGGTGCTCAAAAAGTGTGTGTTCGCGTGAACGTGTCTATACGAACAGACCCAACTAACAGCGGTTCTAATATTCTGAACCCACACTCCAAAAACGTGTGTTCGCATGAACGTGTTTATACGAACAGAACGAACCAACATCATTTCGAAAAAATCTGAACCCACACTCTAAAACCGTGTGCTCGCGTAAACGTGTTTATACGAATAGCCCCAACCAAAAGCATTTCGAAAAATGCTCAAACACACGATAAACCAAGTTAAACTTCGAGAGTGTCTCCACCTCCTTCTCATAGCTCAATTCAACCAGAACAGAACCAAAACCCTGCTACTGACGGACATAAAGTGATGTCCCAGGCGCAGGTACCTCATCGCCACGAATCGAATTCCAACTCAC
>CALDTK010000359.1 GCA_937924035.1 uncultured Saprospiraceae bacterium
TAGTCATTTTAAAGAAGAGAAAGCTATTTCGTTATGTCTAGAGCCTGTTAGCAACTTAATTTAGATCACTCTAGTAAAAAATCTGCCGAAACCTATTCGCTACTTTTGTATCAATGCGAAATACACACATGAAAAACATTACGCTTACCCTTTGCTGCATACTTGTAGCCATTACCAGTTCGTCTGCTCAACTAGTGATCTCAGAGATCATGTACAATCCTCCGGAAGGCGGGACAGATTCTCTGGAATTTGTAGAAATCCACAATCCTTCGGCATCTGCAATTAATGTTGACCAGTATGTGCTATCCTTTAGTATTGCTAAGGACACGCTTTCAGGAATGATCCCGGCTGGTGGATTTTATGTTTCAGCGGTGAAGGCAAGTGCTTTTGAAACAGTTTATGGTGTTGCACCTTCTAGTGTTTGGAATACATCAGGATTAAGTAATGGAGGCACAACGATTGAATTAGCAGATGCAAATGGAGCAGTGATCACCTCTGTTTCTTATGATGATGGTTCACCATGGCCAACAACTCCTGATGGTAACGGACCAAGTCTAGAGCTTTGCAACCTTGCTTCTCCAGATAATGGAGCCAGCTGGCAAGCTTCGACAACAAGCACTGGCTCATCTATCAATGGCACAGAGGTACTTGCATCCCCTTTTGCGCTTCCTATGTGTGCAGGTGGACCAGGACCTGGATCCTACACACTACGCACAATCGCAGAAATGATCACTGTTGATGCTACAGGAACATTGGATTCCATCAATGCTACGGCAACCTTAGAAGGCAATGTGACTTCAATCGACTTTAATGCTGGCCCTGGGCTAGAGTTCTACATCCAAGATGTGACTGGTGGTATCAGAATCATGTCTTCGCAAGACCTTTATACGGTTGCGATTGGAGATGCCATTTCTGTTCAAGGAATCTTGGAACAGCGCAACGGTTCTGCTCAGTTTAGTACAGACAGCATTCGTACAATCACATCAACCTTCCTCGTTACTCCACGAGTAGTTTCTACTATCGACGAAGCTGTGCAAGGTCAATTGGTTCGTCTTGAAGACTTCTCTTTGGTCAATCCAAACGATTGGAATACATCTGGTTCTTTCAACATTGACATCACAGATGGAACAAATGTTCTCACGATGCGAATTGACGAAGACACTGATTTTGCAGGGATGAATGAGCCAACGGGCACATTCAATGTAACTGGTTTGGCTAATCAATTTGACTCTAGCTCACCATATGACGAAGGCTACCAGATTCAACCTCGTTTTACGGGTGACATTTCTCCATATGTTCCTGGCAGTGGACCTACCTATCCATTAGTCGCTATAGACGATATCAACGATGTGGACCCTACAACTGGAGTTTCAGATAGCTTAGGAAATCGCGTTACTATTGATGGCTTTGTACTCGGTTTTAATCTGCGTGATGGCGGTACTCAATTCACCGTTGTTGATTTTGTAGGGAATGGCATTGGCGTTTTCAACTTGACTGATGATTTGGGTTATTCAGTAGTCGAAGGCGATAATATTGAAGTTCGTGGTGTAGTAGATCAGTTCAATGGTCTAACACAAATTGAAGCCGAAGAGATCACGTTTATAAACAGCGGCAGCCCAATTCCTGCAGCTCAAAGTGTTACGACACTAAATGAGTTTTCTGAGAGTCGATTGGTGGCATTAGGTGACCTCAGTATTGTTGATCCAAACGAGTGGCGAGCAGATCCTGCTGTGTCATACAATGTCCGCTTTACAAACGCTGATCAGGACACTTTCACCATTAGAATAGACAATGGAAGTTCTGTTGGGATGATGGCTGCTCCAGGAGTAAATGACGTACTTGAAATCACAGGAATTGGAGGGCAGTTTGATAGAAATGCTCCGTTCTTAGATGACTATCAATTGTTCCCAAGAAGTGAGTCAGATTTC
This sequence comes from uncultured Saprospiraceae bacterium, assembly GCA_937924035.1. Lineage (GTDB taxonomy): Bacteria > Bacteroidota > Bacteroidia > Chitinophagales > Saprospiraceae > CALDTK01. Next base: position 1,929 of record CALDTK010000359.1, read on the forward strand.
TCCTTTGCATTTAGCACGATCGAGGTGGATGCAAGCGAATTGTTCAGTGTTTTACCGCAAGGTGGAGGATGGCAATTGAATATAGTACAAGCCTTAGAGCTTGTTGAACTTCGTGATATCTCTGGCCGCCTTGTGAGCCGATTAACTAATTTGCAGCCAGGGACAGTGTTCTTGGACAAACCAGCTACTGCCGCTTACGTTTTGACGGCGATTACTGTTGATAAGAAACGAGGATCTCTGGTGCTGACACGATAGGCATCTTTCTCCTCTACGACTTTCGTCAAAACACGCCCTATGCACCCATTTTGTGCATAGGGCGTTTACTGTTTTAGCGAAAGCCAACAAGCCCTTTCAAAAGGGGGTGAAACACTAACGATGAAAAAAAACTCTCCTAAAATAGGCATTACACTTAGTGGTGGAGGTGCTCGAGGTATTGCCCATATCGGCGTGCTAAAAGCATTACTTGAAGCGGGCATCCGACCAACAATCGTATCGGGAACTTCTTCTGGAGCAATCGTAGGTACGCTCTATGCTTACGGCTCTTCAATCGAAGAGATTAGTGATTTTGCTCGTGTGGGGAGTAACCTCAGGTTGCTTAGAATTGGGAACCCACTCAAAGGATTCATCAAGCTTACCATGCTTCGCGAGAAGTTAGAGCCGATACTGCCTGTAGACTGCTTTGATTGTTTGAAGTATCCACTTTACATCACCGCGACTGACCTTCAAAGAGGAAAATTAGCAGTCTTTTCAGAGGGTGAGTTGATCGCTCCGGTAATGGCTAGTTGTGCTATTCCGCTGGTGTTTAACCCCGTGAAAATTGAAGATTTCCAATACGTTGATGGTGGCCTCTACATGAACCTGCCAGCACAGCCTATTCGTGATAAATGTGACATCTTAATCGGTAGCGATGTCATGCCGCTGGTTCAGCAAGAAGTTGAACCGCTCAAGTCAATGCTATCGATTGGAAACCGCGTATTTGATCTTGCAGTGAGCAATAACTCAGAGGAGTCAAGAAAGATATGTGATCACTTAATTGAGCCAAAAGACATTGACACGTACCACGTTTACAACTTCACGCGTGCCGATGAATTGATCGAGGTCGGGTATCGAGCTGCAATGGAAGGAATGAATGATCTCCACGAGTTAATCGCACAGTACAAGCGTGGAAAGGAAGTCCATGGCTTGATGTAAGCCAATGCTAGAAAACTTCTACCCGCCAATCTTTTCCGTAGTACACGCGAATGTCTTCTTGTAAAGTTGTGGCTAGCGCAAGCCCGACGTAGTTGTTATGAACTGGAAACGACTTGTGTTTCCTGTCAATGAGCACGGCGATTTCAAGACTTGCAGGCACAACATCGAGGATAGGCTTGCTAGCGTAAAAAGCTGTGCGACCTGTATTAGCAACATCGTCTACGATGATCACGTGCTGCCCATCTAGATCTGAAGGCTCTCCATCAAACTCAATCCCACCATGTAATGGATTGGCTGGAGACAGCTTTACTCTGCGTATTTCAACCTCAAGTTTGTAGCCTTCTTTGTCGATTGCAGCCTTGAGTAACTCAGCGGTCGCAAATCCGTTATTATTAATACCAACGAGATACAGACGTTTGTGATCTACATGCTGTTCAAGGACCTCCATCGCTAAGCGCGAAATTTTAAGTTCTATTCCAGCCTTTTCGAGGATACGCATAGTCTTTCGAGAAATTGAATTGCGAAAGTACGTTGCTCATCTTGACCTAATTGCGTGTGGATAACATTTTGTTTGTATTTGCTCTAAACTGAGCCGTTATTAAGGGTATTCATCGTTTTTGATTCGTAGGAAGTTGTTACTTAGCGACAACTGGTAAAGTTTTTCAGCATGCTTCAACCGATCGTATTTTTTCTCATCTGCGTAGTTGGCTTCGGCTATGCTGGATACAAGTTCAGCAAACTTCGACGCAATGTCTTACTCGGTAAAGACGAAGAGATAGAGAAGGCCCCTGGTCAGCGATTTAAGAACATGATGTTGGTTGCTTTTGGCCAAAAGAAGATGTTCAGACGCTGGATTCCTGCAGTATTGCACGGATTTATCTACGTAGCATTTCTGTTTACCCAGATTGAGCTGATCGAGATCATTGTTGATGGTTTTACAAATGGTCACAGAACGTTCGCGACTGCACTCGGTGGACTTTATACGCTGATTCTGAACAGTATTGAAATACTATCCGTACTGGCTTTAATCGCGACGATTATCTTTTTGTGGCGCAGAAATATGCTTTCAATTCCACGGTTTAATAAGCCAGAAATGGAAGGTTGGCCACACAAGGATGCTAACATCATTCTGTACTTAGAGATTCTGTTAGTCATGGCTATCCTCACCATGAACGGAACGGATGCAGTTCTACAAGGTATAGATCCTGAACATTATCCTGATACAGGAACGCTAGCAGTAAGTGGTTGGCTTGGGCCATTGGTCTTCGGTGGTATGCAAGAATCTACGCTGGCATTACTTGAAAGAGCAGGGTGGTGGTTACATTTTTTAGTGGTGATCGCATTCTTGAACTACCTGCCAATATCAAAGCACCTGCACATCATTTTCGCCTTCCCGATGACCTATTTCGCTCGGCTTACACCAAAGGCGGAAATGGAGAACATGCCTGAAATTCAAAAGGAAGTGCAATCCATGATGGATCCCGATGCTACTTTTGATGAGGCCGATATGTCAATGGAATTACCAGAATTTGGAGCCCAAGACATTACTGGTCTTTCGTGGCTTGACGTGTTGGGCGGTTATGCGTGTACCCAATGTGGAAGATGCACAGACGTCTGTCCAGCCAACCTAACCGGTAAAAAACTCAGTCCTCGGAAAGTCATGATGGACATCCGTACGCGTGCGGAAGAGATCGGAACAAAACTCGATTCTGGGGACAAACAGTACATCGCGGAAGACAAGCGAGAAAGTGCGAAAGCACTGACGAAGGATAATTTCGATGATGGTAAGAGCCTTTTCGACCTGATTTCAAAAGAAGAAATTCATGCATGTACAACATGCCAAGCATGTGTTGAAGCATGTCCTATTAATATCAATCCACTTGAGCCGATTCTCAAGCTTCGTCGTCATGAGATTTTGACGCAAAGTGCAGGTCCAACAGATTGGTTGCCAATGTTCACGGCCATTGAGAATGGAGGAGCGGTTTGGGCTATGTCTGATGCACGTGATAAGTGGGCAGAGGATGCTTAAGTCACCTCGGGCTTATATACTATCTGACATCTGACAACAATTTTAGCAAATAGAGATTGCCATACTAGCCAGCTTAGCGGCATCTCGCAATGACAACTTTTTATGAGCCTTACTATTCCCCGCATGGCCGACCTCGCAATGGAGGGTCGTGTTCCCGATGTCCTTTTTTGGGTCGGATGCGCAGGTAGTTATGATGCACGTGCGCAAAAGGTAACTGTTGCTTTTTGTAAGATTCTCAATGAAGTTGGGGTGGACTTTGCCATTCTTGGTAATGACGAAGCCTGCACGGGAGATCCTGCTCGCAGAGCTGGTAACGAGTTTGTCTTTCAAATGATGGCAGCGCAAAATGTTGAAGTGCTCAATGGCTATCAGATCAAAAAGATTGTAGCTACCTGTCCGCACTGCTTCAACGTGCTCAAGAATGAGTACCCAGCACTTGGCGGAAAGTATGAAGTTATTCACCACTCTGTGTTTCTGCAGCAGCTTATCGACAGTGGTAAATTGAAGATAAAAGGTGAGAGCCCGCTAGGAGACAAAGCTGCTTCCATCACCTATCATGATTCATGCTATATCGGTCGAGGGAACGGAATTTATGAAGCGCCGCGAGAAGTGTTGAATACACTCAAGGCAGACATTCAAGAAATGAACCGCATCAAGTCTAACGGACTCTGTTGTGGTGCCGGTGGTGCACAGATGTTTAAGGAAGATGAACCTGGAGATAAACGCATCAATACCGAGCGATCTGAAGAAGCCATGGCAACAGGAGCTAATACAATCGCTGTAAACTGTCCTTTCTGTCTAACAATGATGAGCGATGGTGTCAAAGCCGCCGAAAAGCAAGATGAAGTGATGGTTTACGATCTCGCAGAACTGATCGTACAAGCTAATCGTTGGTAGGTTGTGACATACACTGAATTACCAGATACCTCCCGCGTTTGGGTGTATACGGCAAGCCGCCAATTGGCTGAAGACGAACAAGCAAACATCCAACGCCATCTAGATGAATTTGTAGTCAAATGGACTGCACATCGCCAAGCGTTGAAAGCGGTTGCTGAAATTCGCAACGGCAGGTTTTTGATCCTCGCCGTTGATGAATCTCAAGCAGGTGCCAGCGGCTGTAGCATTGATGCATCAGTACATTTTTTGCAAGGCCTTGGAAATCACTTCCAAATAGACTTTTTCGATCGCATGACCTTCTTCGCCGATAATGGAGAGGGCTTTTTACCATACAGCCAGCAGGAATTCACTGCGGCGTATGAAAGTGGAGAACTTACTGATGATTCTCCAGTAGTTGACCCGTTAGTGAATTCGAAAGCACAACTCGAAGCTTCCTTTGTAAAACCACTCAAGGACAGCTGGCATAAAAGGTTCGTTTGATCGCGTGTTCGCTAGGGCTCACTTGATATGGATCGTGGTTCAGCACCTTGAACCGTTCCGGCTTAAAGTTGAGTTTTAAGGTTGATTACCGAACCTTGAACTACTATTTCGTCGACTTGCACAGTCTCTTGGTATAACTAAACACTAGTCGACGATAAAATCCCTTCATATTACTAGCATGATTGGAAAAGTCAAAGATTTTTTCGGAATCGAAGGTGTTCGCTTAGAGCTTTTTGTGCCAGCAGATTTCAAGTTGTCTAGTGGTAAGATTGAAGGAACTCTAAAGTTGGCCAGCCTGCGTGCACAGACCGTTACTGCTCTGTCAATAGAGCTTCGAGAGCGCTATACGAGGGGGCGTAAAGAGAACAAATTGATAGACACTTACGTGCTGGGCTACTTGCGCGAATCCACAGAGATAAAAGTGGCTGCAAATGAGGAGGTTTTTCTGCCCTTTGAGTTGTGTTTTGCCGAAAGGCGAACCGCAATAGACGACTTCAGTAAGCGAAGTCCGCTCTTGAAACCATTTGGTAAATTGGCGAAGTTCAGCGCAGGAGCAAGCAGCAAATTCACCCTTGTTGGTTCAGCACTTGTGAAGGGGGTGAAGCTTTCACCAGAAGTGAAACTTGAGTTAGCCTAGTCCAGTGTTGCCTCTAGTGCTTTGGCGTCTTCAACTAGTTCGTGATTAGGGTAATTCGAGACCATTTTGTTCAAAATCTCTCGAGCTTCCTCATTTTTGCCAAATATCTCTGAGAGAATGACAGCTTTGAGCATCAAAGCATCTCCAGCACGCTGATTTGCAGGGAAGCGGCGGACCACCTCTTCATAGTGTTTAATAGCGAATGAATACTTTTTCGCTTGTTCCAAAACGCGACCTGCAGCTAAGTGATCTTTAATGATTAAATCAGCATTGGTTTCAATGGCTGTGTAAGCCCAAGATGCTTTTCCATAACGGTTGGCTGCTTCTCGGTCGAACGTACCTTTTGGGTAAACAGCCTGTTGAAGTTTAGATTGGGCATCCTTCAGTGATACTTCCTCGTAGGCTTCTGGAATTTTACTAAGACTGTTATTCCCTCTAAACCTGTTTCTGAGTGTCGCAAAAATCAGTTTTGCAGTTTCCGGTTCTTGTCTTTTTTGAATGGCTATTTCCGCAAGAAAAAGGCTTGCATCAAGTCGCGAATTTGCTTTTGGAAAATTGGTGAGTCCAAGTCGTAAGCGTTCATACGACTTATCATGCTGGCCACTCACATAGAGTGCTTCAGAAATGTATCTCACCCTGTCCAACCTCCTGGTTTGGCTGAGGGAAGTGTCTTGCGTCTGCTCTTCATAAGCTTCCACCAATTCCAATCGACTTTCAGGGGTCGGGTTCACGCCATTGCGCGCTTCGAGTAATTCAACACGCTCTTGTAATTGTTCACTTGGAGACAATTCAGGTTCTGCTTCTTTGCAGCTTTCGCTAAAACACATCAATAACGTGCAGAAAAAGAGAATATGAATTCGCATAATGACAGCTTGTGAGAGGCTAAAGTTCGGCATTTGAATGATGTCGCGCTCAAGACTTAAACTTGCATCAAAATCGATTGGTAATCCATCAACTTTCGATTCAAACAGCCGTTGCCCAAATATGCCTAAGCCCCTCACCGTATTCTGGTTCAGAAGAGATCTCCGTTTAAATGATAATGCGGGGCTTCATGCGGCTTTGAAAGCTGGCTTACCAGTACTTCCAGTATTCATTTTTGACCGTGACATCCTTGATAAACTTGAAGACAAGGATGATCCACGCGTTACCTTTTTGCAGTCAAGAGTAAGTGCACTGCAGCAGGAGCTCGCAAAGCTTGGCGTCCCGATGGAAGTGCGCTATGGCAAGCCAATCCAAGTTTGGGAAGCGCTACTTGAAGAATATTCCATTCAACAGGTGTTTTGTAATCGTGATTATGAACCGTATGCGAAGACTCGCGATGAAGCAGTGGCAAAGCTTGTAAGCAAGCAAGGAGGTTCCTTTCACACCCGAAAAGACCATGTAATTTTTGAGGTAGATGAAGTTGAGAAGAAAACTGGAGGGACTTACACCGTTTTTACGCCTTACAGTCGTACATGGCGAGCAAAGGTCTCTTCAAAAATGTCGGTTGATGAGACAGGTGAAAAAGTGAGCTATTATTTCAAGGCTTATCCAACTCAGGACTATTTCTCGGCTTTCGCCAAAACCACTAAAACGTTTCAAGGGACGCCTACCCCTAGTCTCCAAGACATGGGTTTTGACGAAAGTAAAATTGAACTTCCTACGCCAGAAGCCGATAACGAAGTCATAAAGAAGTACGACAAACAGCGTGACTTCCCTGCCATTGCAGGAACCTCTCGTTTGGGCATGCACTTTAGACATGGAACGATATCGATACGTCAGTGGGCGCGACGAGCGGATAAGCTCAATCAAACCTTTTTAAACGAGTTGATCTGGAGAGATTTCTATTCTCAGGTCCTTCAAGCTTATCCTAAGGTTGTCGAGCAAAGTTTTCGCCCTGCCTACGACGAAATTCAGTGGGTAAACGACGAAGCCCTTTTTGAAAAGTGGTGTGAAGGCAAGACCGGATATCCGTTGGTAGATGCGGGAATGCGAGAGCTCAATGAAACAGGTCATATGCACAACCGTGTACGCATGGTCGTGGCTTCATTCCTTACGAAGCATCTACTCACCGATTGGCGCTGGGGTGAGCGTTATTTTGCGAGAAAACTCCTTGATTTTGACCTCGCAAGCAATAACGGAGGATGGCAATGGGCCGCAGGCACAGGCACTGATGCAGCACCATACTTCAGGGTTTTTAATCCAGAATCTCAGCTTAAGAAGTTTGACAAGGAGTTAACCTACGTAAAGCGATGGGTGCCAGAGTATGGCACCGAACAATATCCTGACCCAATAGTCGAGCACAAGTGGGCTAGGCAAAGAGCCTTGGATACCTACAAAGCTGGTTTGGCTGAAGCAAGAGGTTAATTTTCAGCTAGTCCGTCGGAAGACTCAGAGAACTTGATTCTTGAAAAGAAAATGGAGGCGTTAGCGTTGCTAGGGTCTAGCAGGTCAAACGACTTGATTTCATCCAAGAATGGGCTGAACGTCAGATGATGCGTTTCAATGTCTGTAATCGGATCGATGTTACAGTCAAGTAGCACCATGTTGTAGGCTATTCCTGTCTCAGGATCTTTGATTACCGTGTTTTGCGAAAGCTCCACATAAGAAGCTGTGCCTCGCTTTTGTGTAATCGTGATAACAGTTGCATCTTGATCAAGTCGATCAATATGAATACTTGCAGTCGTATTGTTTGAGGTAGCAAAGGTGGTTTGAGCTTTCAGGTTAGGCAATGCAAAGGCAGAGCATACCAATAGCGCAACCACCGTTTTTACGTTGGTCAGTTTTCTCATCTAACCTCTTTAATGCCAATAGCCTGCCAGCATCAATACATAAAAAACGTTGTTATATGATGTGCCAAAAGGTGGAGAAATCGAACCAGTTTTAAGGCGCTATAATGTATCTTGTGGCCTGCTGATTTACCCCTATGCCTCCAAGTCAAAGAATAGTCCCGATTACGATCGAGGAAGAAATGAAGTCCGCCTACATCGATTACGCGATGTCGGTTATTGTTTCACGTGCGTTACCGGACGTGAGAGACGGACTCAAGCCTGTTCACCGCCGTGTGTTATACGGCATGAATGGCCTCGGCCTCACCTACAATAAGTCCCACAAGAAGTCTGCGCGTATCGTAGGTGAAGTGCTCGGAAAGTATCACCCACATGGTGACACTTCTGTGTACGATGCCATGGTGCGTATGGCACAAGATTGGAGTTTACGCTATCCATTAGTGGATGGTCAAGGAAACTTCGGTTCTATGGATGGTGATTCTCCAGCAGCAATGCGTTATACGGAGGCCAAGATGGCGAAGATCACCGATCTCATTCTCAATGATATTGACAAAGAGACCGTCGACTTTTCCCTCAACTTCGATGATACACTCAAAGAACCAACGGTTCTGCCTACTAAGCTTCCAAATCTCCTGATTAACGGAGCTACTGGTATTGCAGTAGGTATGGCGACTAACATGATGCCGCACAACCTCACAGAGGTTGTAAATGGTATTGTCGCAACCATTGAGAATCCCGACATTGACCTTGACGGTTTGATGGAGCACATTACTGCTCCTGATTTCCCAACTGGAGGTACGATTTACGGAATGTCTGGTGTGCGTGAAGCATTTGAGACAGGCCGTGGTAGAGTTGTCGTGAGAGCAAAGGCGATCATTGAAGAGAAGAATGGCCGTGAGGTCATTGTAGTCAATGAGATTCCTTTCCAAGTGAACAAGGCGAACTTGATCATCAAGATTGCGGACTTGGTCAACGATGGCAAGATTGAAGGAATTAGCGCACTTCGCGATGAGTCAGATCGTAAGGGTCTGCGTATCGTTATCGAGTGCAAGCGTGATGCGATGGCATCGGTTGTCCTAGCGAAGCTTTTCAAGTATACGCCACTGCAAACAAGCTATGGAGTTAACAATGTTTGTCTTGTAAACGGCCGTCCACGTACACTCAACCTCAAGCAAATCATTGAGGAATTCATAAAGTTCCGTATCGAGGTTGTCGTACGTCGTACACAGTATGAATTGCGAAAAGCGCAAGAGCGTGCACATATTCTCGAAGGCTTACTCATTGCCTTGGATCACCTTGATGAGGTAATCAAGTTGATTCGTGCATCTAAGGATGTTGAATCGGCTAGAAATGGCTTGATGTCTACGTTTAGTCTCTCTGAGATTCAGGCAAGGGCAATCTTGGACATGCGTCTACAGAAGCTCACAGGACTCGAGCGCGACAAGGTCCGTGCAGAGTACGATGAGTTGATGAAGAAGATCGCTTACTACGAGTCAATTCTTGCGAGCGAAGACAAGCAGAAAGAAATCGTTACAGAAGAGCTTCTTGAAGTTAAAGAAGCATTTGGTGATGAGCGTCGCACTGACATCAGCTTTGCTGACGGTGAGATCAATATGGAAGACCTCATTGCAAATGAGGAAGTAGTGATAACGATCAGTAACCTTGGTTACATCAAGCGTACGATTTCTACGGAATTCAGAGCACAAAGTCGTGGAGGTCGAGGTTCTAGAGGATCAAAGACGCGTGACACTGATTTTGTGGAACACATGTTTGTTGCACATACGCACAACTATCTCTTGCTCTTCACAGAACAGGGCCGCTGTTTCTGGTTAAGAGGTTTTGATATTCCTGAAGCGAGTAAAGCAAGTGCAGGACGCGTCATCCAGAATATCCTCGCAATCCCGAAGGAGGACAAGGTGAAGGCCTACATCATTGTGCCTGATCTTACGGATGAGGCATTCTTAGATAGCCGATTCATACTCTTTGCAACTCGTCAAGGTGTAGTGAAGAAAACAAGTCTACGTGCATACTCAAGGGTACGCCAGGCTGGTATTCGAGCAATCAATATCAATGAAGGCGATATGCTACTTGAGGCGAAGCTGACCCGTGGTGATTCACAGGTAGTTTTAGCAACTAAGTCGGGCTATGCTATTCGTTTTGAAGAGACACGTGTACGCTCTATGGGACGTACATCTACAGGTGTACGTGGCGTGTCTCTACAAGGAGATGATGATCAAGTTGTCGGAATGATCGTCTTGCATGAAGATGCATTACTTGCTGCAGATGCTCCTCAAGAAGTTGAAGCTCAGGTTGTCGAGGGTGAAGCTACTGAAGCAGCTATCCTCGGTAAATCTATCCTCGTAATTAGCGAGAATGGAATGGGCAAGCGCTCGGATCCTGAAGAATACAGAATCACAAACCGTGGTGGTAAGGGTGTCCGAACCATGCAAATCACAGATAAAACTGGTGCGCTCGTAAGTGTGAAAGCAGTTACTGAGGCGGATGATCTTATGGTGACTACCAAGGAAGGAATTGTTATCCGTCTACCTGTTGAGCAAATGCGTGTAATGGGTAGAGCTACCCAAGGCGTGCGTGTGATCAAGCTTCAGAAGAAAGATGCTATCGCCGATGTTGCCGTCGTACCACATAACGAAGAAGATGATGAATCTGAAGAGGAATAGTCCTCTTCAATACCTCGCAAAACCGGTTAATACACCGTTAATCAAGGTACTTTAAGTACCTTTTTCCCGAGACGAACTGTTCTCGTATCAATCAACGTACACTTACGACCTATGAGAAAATTCTCACTTTTAGTTCTAGCACTCACGTTTATTAGTGGAATTGCGCTAGCACAAGATCCTGCAAAGCTTATCAAGTCAGGGACAAAAGCATTGGCAGAATACAGATCTGATCCCACGAATATGGATGCACTCAAGACTGCGCGAAAGGCAGGAATGGATGCAACAGCAGCGGCTCCAGATGTAGCTGGTACATGGCTACTTCTCGGTAATGCTCATTCAGCTGAAGTAACTCAGCTTTCAAAGACTATTACGGGTCAGAATACGGAGCACGCGGTAGCACTCGCTACTGATCCTTCAGCAGCGGCACCTGATTTTAGCGCTATTGTAGTTCCAAATGATGCGATTGATAAGGCTATCAACGCATACTCGACTGGATACGAGAAAGCTGTAAAGAAGAAAAGTAAGGCATCTGCTGCTAAAGGTCTTCGCCAATTGGCCTCAGAAATGAGTGTTATTGGGAACGCTATGTTAGGCAGTGATCGTTATGCAGACGCATACGGTCCACTTAACACCATGATCAAGATCAATGATATTTTCGTCAAGAATAATGAAGATCCAATCTTTGATACACCAGAAAAGTTATCAGAGCAGAAGTATATCACAGCTGTTGTTGCACGTTCTGCTGGTGATACTGAAAATGCATTAATGCTTCACAAGGAGCTTTATGAAGCCAACACCAAAGAGGCTGCGATTTACGGTGGCTATTCTAGCATGCTCATGGCGGAAGGCGACGAAGCTGGTGGACTTGCGGTATTGAATAAGGGGCGTGAAATGTTCCCTGACAACCGAGAAATTCTTTTCGCTGAGATCAATTACTACATCACAAAAGGTGATTACGGTACACTTGAGTCAAAGCTTAAAGAAGCGATTGAAAAGGAGCCAGACAATACTGGTCTTTATAATGCACTAGGTAATGTTTACATGAACCTTTCTCAAGATGCAACAGATCCCGCTACAGCAGCTTCTTACGAGGAGAAATCAGTTGGCTACTACGAAGAAGTAATCTCTAGAGATGCTTCAAATCTAGATGCTACTTACTCTATCGGTTCTATGTACTTCAACAACGCAGTGAAGAAGGCCACAGAGATGAACAACTTGGGAACGTCGAAAGCTGAGCAAGCTAAGTACGATGCACTCAATGCTGAGATTAACGTGCTTTTTGACAAGGCACTTCCATACTTCGAAAAAGCTATCGCACTTGAAGCGAATGATCGTAACACCCTCATTGCACTCAAGGAGATCTATGCTCGTAAGAATGACTACGCGAAAAGTAAGGAGTACGGTGCTCGTCTTGATGCATTAAAGTAATCTCTTTCTTAAAAGGTAGAAGTAATTTTGCCTTAGACCGCCATTCCTATTTTGGGGATGGCGGTTTTTTTATTGCTGGCTTATTTTTACTGAGTACATCAATATCTGATCTGAAGGGCTAAGTGTATATTGATGCCGTGAATCTCTATCAACAACTTATTGATGCGATTGAAAAGGTCGGCGCCGGCCTGCTAATTATTGTGGCATTGATCTTTGCTGTAGATGTAATCGGTCGATACTTGTTAGGGGTCACTGCCTCTTGGATTGTAGAACTTGAATGGTATTTGGCCTCTGTAGCCATTTTGCTTTCGTTTGCGCCAACACTAAAACAAGATGGACATGTTCGGGTAGATGTGTTTCGTGAACGATTGGGAACCAACACAAAGAAGTGGATTGATCGATTTGGTCATTTTTTATTGCTCCTCCCATGGTGCGCATTCATTATTTATGCCTCAAGTCGCTATGCCTATAATAGTTACTTGATAGGGGAGGGGAGTCCCGATCCTGGAGGGTTGCCTTTACGTTGGGTAATTAAATTTTTCTTGCCAATTGGTTTTTCTCTTCTCGCAGTAGAAGGAATACGTCAGCTGCTTTCTAAAAAGACGAAGGGCTGATGGGGACTATAGCAATATTCGTTTTTCTAGTGATTGTCTTTGCAATTTTGACGGGATATCCCGTGGCGGTATCTCTAGGAGGTGTTTCCTTAATTGCAGGATATGTCTTACTTGGACCTGCGTTTATGCAATTTCTTCCTAGCAGGATTGTGGGCGTCTTAAGTAATTATGTATTGCTTGCAGTACCGATGTTCATTGTCATGGGTTTGGCTTTGCAACGAAGTGGCTTGGCCGAATCACTCATGAAAGGTTTGGCCAAAACGATGGGTGGACTTAGAGGAGGTCTCGCGATTGCTGTATTACTCGTTGGTGCTTTACTAGCAGCGAGTACAGGTATTGTAGG
>CALDTK010000360.1 GCA_937924035.1 uncultured Saprospiraceae bacterium
AAGGAAGGTGTCGGTATTGGGTGCGTAATGCCTCGACAGCATACCTGGTGCATCAGGTGCAGCGTCGTCTTTGGTGCGTTGTCGCAAAGGGCCAACCACTCGTTCGAGCTCTTCAATCGAAACTGATCCCATTCGGTAGAGGATAGGCTGCCCATCTTCAAACCCAACGATGGTCGATTCTATGCCGCGCTGACAAGGTCCGCCATCTAAGACAACAGCGAGTTGGTCTTTAAAGTAGTTGTCGACGTGTGTTGCCGTCGTCGGACTGATCGAACCGAACGGATTGGCACTAGGTGCTGCAAGAGGAAATTCAAGGGTGTCGAGCAAGCGTAAGGCGAGTGGATGGTTAGGCATGCGCACTGCTACGGTAGACTTACCAGCCGTCACAAGATCAGGTATATGATCCTGCTTTTTGAGGACGAGTGTCAATGGCCCTGGCCAAAAGGCTTGCGCTAATTTTTGGGCCGCTTCGGGTATTTCTTTTGCGACTTTCGTCAAAACCTCCGGCGACTTGATGTGTACAATGACAGGGTTGTAAAACGGCCGTCGTTTCAAACTGAAAATAGCCTTCACTGCACGGTCACTAAAAGCGTTCCCCGCCAAGCCGTAGACCGTCTCGGTAGGGATTGCAACAAGTCCTTCTTCGTTAAGGACTGCAGCAGCTTGTCGAATGTCGGTTGTGATCACGCGGGAAGGTATTGGGCGCGAAAGTAGTGGCTTTGACGTTTGGTTACGTTTTTTCTTAGCGATTTTAAAGGAGTCCGCTGTTCCTCTACTCCGCCAGTTCGTTCCTCACGTCTGCAATCGGAATGACGCTGCCTTATTGAGCTAGCCACATAGCGTCATCCCGTTGGAGGGCCTGATTCATCGGCCCGATCGAAGGAAAGCGGACTGGACTTCGCCAGGGTCTTTTTGGTTCTCGCCAAGACGACCTTCGGTCTCGCAAAGGAGCAAAGAGCGCAAAGTCGATACGTGCAGGTGTTACGCGTGGGCCTTTAGAGCGCGGGTTTTTGAGGATGTGCCTTTTTAGTTCTAATTAATTAGCGTCATTCCGTTGGAGCTGGCGAAGCCGCGATCGAGGAAAAGCGGAAATATCATGAAGCCAAATTGAACTTCGCTGTTCCTCTATTCCGCCAGTTCGTTCCTCCCGCCTACAATCGGAATGACGCTCTTGGATGAGTTGTTGATTTACATACCGACTGCGATAGCTGTCGAACAGTTCTAGCGTAGGGTCGAACGCCTCAAGACTTTGCTACGCTTGCAAAGCTAAGCTTCGGTAAATGCCAAAGAGATTGGCACCATCTCCCGACCCTACGCAACAAGCAAAGGTTTCTCATCCGCTGTTCCTCTATTCCGCCAGTTCGTTCCTCCCGCCTACAATCGGAATGACGCTAGGTTGGCGATAGGGTTTTGTGTTTGAATCAGAACGCCGCAAAGGTTACTCACCTTCGATATTTCGGTAAACGGTTTACCTTCCGACAGCTGGCGTAGCCGCGATCTGACATCCCACATCCAAAGTACCCATAAATGCCCTACGACGAATACACCGCCGACCGCATCCGTGAAGTTTTTGACCGAAAGAAAGTCGGTTACCGCGAAATCAAAATGATGGGCGGACTATGTATGATGGTCGATGAGAAAATGTGCTGTGGCTTACTTACCAATAAGGAAGACGAACAGCCGCTGTTCATGGCGCGTATTGGACCTGATGCTGCACCAGATGCACTCAACGAATCCTACGTTCAAGCCAAAGCATTTAACATCAGACCAATGAAAGGCTACGTGTTCGTAACCGCCGATGGCATCGATGCGGAGGCTGATTTAGAGTCTTGGATTGATCGCTGTTTGGCCTACAATCCCTTCGCGAAGTCGAGTAAAAAGCGGAAGAAATAAAGGTTAGTCTTCCAGTCGCCTTTTGACCTCGTCTACTAAGCTATCACGCACAATAAGCAAGGTCGATAGAGCTATGGATTCACGAAGTTCTATGATGTCCCAACACGCTTTTGCTAGACCCTCTCCACGCAATTCCAGCTTCCCGATTTCATCGATGACCAAGGTGCGGTTTGGATACTTCTCGTGGTGCTGAAGAAGTAACGTCCGCCCCCAAGCAAAGACTGTTTCACAGAAGAAGTATGGACCAACAGCAACTGCGTCTTTGGAATCGGGCGCACAATCCAGCATACGCCGCTCACCACTTACAATATCTTTTAAATAGCGCTTTCCGTTTTCATTCACAGGTGCTAGAAGTCCACAATAGTGGCTGGGGTTTTCAGCAATACGTGCGGCAAGTCGGGTGGTTTTTCCAGTATGCACTGGGCCTGTGATCCATTCGATGTTACTCGGCATGTGGCGGGGAATCTGTCATAGGTTTTGGCGCCGGAGGTCCCGTAGGATTGCGGGAAAGCTCATTGGTTAAACTGACCGCGAGCACGCGCATTAGCCAACGCCGATAAAGCCCTACGCCAGAATAGGATTCGGAAAGTCTTGTGAATTCCTGCTTCGCAACTTGTTTGAGTTGTGGCAATACTTCCATCACCTCATCAAGTTCGTTGGCGTATTGACTACTTCGACCGAGTAGCCATTTGCGGAAAATCCTGGCGAGCCACGGTCCGACAAGGAAATACCAAACAGCCACGATTGCTAGCGTCTTAACGAGATATACGACAGCAGAGCTAACTGCGCTATTAGACGATTCTCCCCAATAAATACTTGCACCAAGGGCCAAAGCGATACCTATCCACCAGAGCAGCCTGCGCTGTTTTTTGTTCCGCTTTTTGACGGGCGGCGCTTCAACGTTTTCTTGAACAGAAGGATCAGAAAAAGCGAACGGTTGTTCTTCCAATTCAGCTAAGTGTGTTGCAATACGGCTGGGTATGCGCGCTGCTAGAAGTCCGACGAGGATGCCACCTACTACGTAGACCCCAACATAACCAGCCACGAGTGTCCAACTAAGTGAAAGGCCTTCTTCTACATGAGAGGGAAAATATTTTTCCATGACCCAGTTTCCCCAGCTGTCGACGGAAGTCCAGAGCGGCTTGCCGAAAAAAAGCACGAGCATCAACAGCTTTTGAATAGCTGATTCGACCATGGAAAGCAAGGCAAAGGGAAGAGAAGAGGCATATCCTGGACGTAAGACCGAATAAATTATCCAACCCAAGACCCCCTGAAAACTTACTGCTAAGTATGCTCCAATAGGTGAGTGAGGGCTCACAAGTGCTTTGATGATTAGCACAATAACCGTGGCGCGCAGTATCTCACGTGGTTTTGCAGCAAAGTGTGCAATAAGGGTAATGAGAACTATCGCCGTTCCGCCAATGACTAGCCCTGTGAGCGGCAGCTTGAAGGCATGCAACACACCTCCTAAGCCAGATTCGACCACAGCCCACAAGGCAGTAAGGCGTAACACTGCCTGAGTGCTACTGTGCTGTAAGGAGGTAGAATTAGCGGTTAGTGAAGTCATGCCAGTCGGCCAAGGTATCAATGTCCTGCCTCTTTTCAGCGTCATCAATCAGCGCTATTTTGAGGGAGGGGTCCCGAAGTATCGCTTTCGCTCCTTCACCTTTTGTGCTAAGCTTTGCAAGTCTATCAAATAAGCTATCCCGCAATCCTACGGGACCTCCGGCGCTAAAACATGCGGGCACTCCAGGGCCGCTTGGGTAGGCTAGGGCTGCAGCATCACTTCCTTGCTGTGCTTCTATTAGCTTTCGCAAAAACTCAGCATCAACGAGTGGTTGGTCTACTAGCGTAATTATTGCAGACTTAATTCCAGGTGCCTGATCTAGAAGTGCCTTCATCCCACAAGAGATGGAGGTGTGCATGCCTTCGGCCCAATTGGGGTTGTAGGAGAGTGACACGTGATGGGAATGTAAAATAGGTTTTAGCGAAAGCTCAATAGTCTCTTTGTGTGCACCAGTAACGACAATAACCTGCTCGCAACCTGCATCGAGACATGCTTGTACAGCGTGTTCGACCAAGGTTTGTCCTTTCCAAACAAGCACCTGTTTTGGTGAGCCGAAGCGTTTGGCTTCGCCTGCAGCGAGGATAATTGCGGCGTGGCGTGTTGAGTTAGCACTCATGTATCATTCCTCGTTTCTCTCGTAGACTAGGCACTTCGCGCTTGGCGAATACAGCCACAATTTCAGCCATGATGGAGAGTCCGATTTGTTCGGGCAATTCACCACCTAAATCAATCCCTGCCGGACCGTAAATATTGGAACTCATCCACTCTGGGATGTCTGGATGATTATCTGTGAGGTCGTTGAGCAATTGGTCACGGCGCTTTGCGGGGCCGAGCAAGCCGAGGTAACGCAGCTGAGACGCTTGTGAAAGCGAGGTGAGGTAGGCTAGATCTCGGGCATAGTTGTGGCTCATGAGTACGACCGCAGTCTGGTCATCGAGGATGACGTGCTGCAATAATTCTGGAGGATCCACGTCGTTCACAGTGACTCCTTCCATCGCCTCAAGTGGATTGCGCGGGTGAGTAATGAGGTTCGCTTCCCAACCTTGGCTCGCGGCTAGTTTGGCCAGTACGGTAGCATCGTATTCTGTACCTACGACATAGAGTTGAGGTGCAGGTTTGATCTCATTGCTAAACACTTCGGTGCTTTTTCGAGGAGTAGGTAGCGTAAATCCTTTACGAATCGAAAATTCCAGTCCATTTATTAAAAAGACTGAACCGAGTAGTTCGTGATCTACTTCAGGCCGAGAAGGAACTTTAGATGCGGTAAAGCTTGTTTTGGCGAAAGCGGAAGAAATCTTGAAAGACTTGCGTGGCTTACCGTCGGGACCAGGACTTCCCTTTGTGGTTTCGAAAGCCTCGAAAAACGCATCAGGATCGGCGGGAGAAAATGGCTCGATGAGGATATGCAAACTTCCGTTGCAGCCGAGCCGATGTCGACCATCGTAGACCATCATTTCGGGAAGTCCAGTTTCGAGCACGCGCATGGATCGTGCTGCCACAGCTCGCTCAACACAACCTCCACTCACAGCACCAGCAACTTTGCCACGATGCGTGACGAGCATGCGTGCACCGGGCTTGCGGTAGCTACTACCTTCCACAAACACCACACTGGCCAATGCGGAAGCGTGTCCGCTAAGTTGAGCGGCGCGCCAGTAGTTGATGACTTGATCGATCTCTCGCATGTAGGAAAGGTAGGGACTTTTTGCCC
>CALDTK010000361.1 GCA_937924035.1 uncultured Saprospiraceae bacterium
GATGCCTGCATCACTGATCCAGTAACTACTGAATATATATGGGAAGTAACAGGAAAGGCGTATAACACTAATTTTCAAATTCGTTCTCGTGACAGTCGCAGTTATATTGATGTTAGTACGATCGAAATCGATTATGGTACAGGTACCTATGGTCCTTATACAGGTGGATTGAATAGTGTTTCTAGCCACAGTCCATGTGGTAGTTCTGAAGTTCGCTACGCTACGCTCGACCCATATGCACTGCTCATCGATGGATCTGTCACGGCACAAACTATCCGGATTCGATATGGTATGAGAACTTGTTGCCCTACTGGAGGTTGCTCTGAAAATACGGGAAGTATTTTTGGCTCCTATACGTATTTATATGTAGAAGATCAGTGTGGTGTTCAGACTAACGATCGAGCAGATGTTTATTCACTAACTACAGAAGTCAGCGCTGCGGATCAGATTCCTGCATTCATGACGGATGCAACACCTGAGAATTTTCAGTATGATATCAACTACATGTCAATTAGTAGTCTACTAATGACACGAGGTACGGTTTGTATGGAATTCTCTATTCCAGTTGAACTAAATGTTCTCGGAGGCCATACGACAACTGCACCAAATAGTGATGTACTTTCAGCGGGGACAGCCTATTGGTATAATGTAAACATGGCCAATAGTTCTCGTCGTGAGGCAACAATTGTTAGTCTTGGCGGTGGTGATTACGAAGCCTGCTTCCCCGCAGGCGATTATCATGGAACAGGTTCAAGAATTTTCATTCCTGTAGAATATATCTGTTCGCCATTGAATTGTGGTGGCTCGGCGACTACTTCTATGGTGATGG
The DNA here is from genome assembly GCA_937924035.1 of uncultured Saprospiraceae bacterium. Lineage (GTDB taxonomy): Bacteria > Bacteroidota > Bacteroidia > Chitinophagales > Saprospiraceae > CALDTK01. The sequence goes on from CALDTK010000361.1 coordinate 830, forward strand.
GACTTCGACTGGGTAATCAACCCGCCTGTGGACCTGGTTCTGAGTGCTTAATTACGATGATGTGTGAAGAGGCGACAGTGTCTCTTGACAACACTTGCTGTGGGTCGCCTTGTGATGGTATGACCCATATGGGATTTGATGTAGAGCGAGATTGTTATGGCGCACCCGATAACGATAACGATGGTTGCGCAGATGCTTCAGGATCACTCAATATGAGCCTTGTTGCCACAAAGAGAGCCCTCAAAGGTGATGAAATGACTTTTGAGGCTTTAGCTCGTGTAAATCTTCAAAACCCTCTCGATTCATTCAATTATGTATATTTTGAACTGGCCTTTCCAGATGCTCATGGTATAGGTGCATCGAATACAATAACAATAACTGATGTCAGCGAGGGCACGACATATACATGCTCAAGTGTCAATGTATTTTCCAACGGTACAGATGCTTATATATACTACCTCACTACAGATTTACTACGGGGGTGCGGCGATGTACCTTCTGATTTCAAATGGGAAGACAATGATTTAATAACACTTGATGGTAGCTTTACAGTATTAGACACTCAAGAGGACTGTGGAGTTGAGCAAGTAAATATTGATGCTGAGTTTTATGCTTCTCGTGCACCATTACCTCCTCCTGGCCCAGACCGTCTACGTTGCAATACACCTGTACCATCAGAGTATTCGAGAGTCGGTTATTCTTGGGAACTCTACGAGCACCGTCGTGAAGCATTCGGTTGTGCGGGTGGTCGCTATATGTTTCGTGTCGATTTTTGCATAGGGGGTGGACCAATTAACGTTCAACCGTTTCCATATGAAATACGTCAGTTTGGACAGCCAAAACGTCTAGGAATGCAAATCCCTACGGGCATGCGTTTTGATAGTTTAGAGCTATACCACTATCGTTTTACCAAGCGTACTGGGAACAACACCTATGTCTACAACGAGAATGTTACGTCTTATGCAAAAGAGGCTGATGGTCAAGTTTGGTTTCCTTTTGACGATTGGTTTAACAAAGATTCAAATGCATGTGAAGACGATGATCGTCCGAACGGAGGGTACCGAGTTTACTTAGATGCTTATTTTGAAGGAACTTGTAATTCGGAACCTTCAAGGCCAACCACTTTCTTTGAGGCTGATATAGATTTTTGTAGTTCTGTCGTAGATGATGAATTATTCCGTAAAGATTCAATTGTAAATGCGGATATTCCTGTCATTGTTGCTGACTTAGAAGTACAGACTTCTCAAGCGCTTATTCTTCCTTACAATGAACAAGCTGAATGGACTTTTAATATTCGTGAAACGAATGGCGGTACGGCACGCAATGCGTGGTTTATGCTGGCCAGCCCAAGTGGCGCGATCATGCCTGTCTCTGCTAATCGTGGTGCAACCTCACTCACTGCAACAAATGGAATATATCAACTTGGAACACTCAACTCAGGCGTAAATCTAAACTTCTCCTTCAAAGCAGATTATCTAGCTTGTGACCTCGATTCGATAGTCGTGTACGTTGGCTGGGATTGCGATAACTATCCAGCAAGCCAAAGTCAAGTATTAGCAGGAGGCCTCCCTTGTGATGTCGATAAGCTCACACTGTATATGAAACCTGATGATCCAGGTATTCAACAGGTAGTGACTCGTGAGCCAGCAGGTGAAGTCGCTCCTTGTTCAGAATTTGAGTACGAAATAGAAATTCTTAACTCCACCAATGCGGAGCTTTACGAACCAACCTTCGAGCTCTATATTCCTTATGATGCAGGCATCACGATAAATGCTGCTGAGGCAAAGGC
>CALDTK010000362.1 GCA_937924035.1 uncultured Saprospiraceae bacterium
GCTTAAAGCTTTAGAGACTACCCCACCCGAGTTGGCTTCCGACATTTATCGCACAGGACTTTACCTCACAGGAGGTGGTGCATTACTTCGTGGACTCGACAAGCGCCTCAGTCAAAAGACGAAACTTCCTGTGCATGTTGCAGAGGATCCGCTTCGCGCAGTTGTACGTGGTACAGGTATCGCGCTGAAGAACATCAACAAGTTTAGCTTTTTGATAGACAGAAAGAGCGTATAAAGCCTGCGGCTTTATACGAATTTTGAATGAGGGATTTTGAATTTTGAATGGCGATACGCTCGTTAGGGATACTCCTTAGTGGCGTTAGCTAGGCGCTCTCCATTTCCTGCAGAACCACTGGTTCGCTGAAAAGCCCACCTATGCTTTAGCCAACTTGCCACTCTTTGGCAATGACATCGTCTGCGTGGTATTGCGTTGAGTCGAAGGAGCAGCCAACGTTGCTTTCATACTTGCGTAAGACTCCTTTCTAAAACGAGCCTGCTGCGCTCTCGCATACCCTTTAAAAAGCTTCGCAACCCACCACATAGGTCGACTCATAACGCGAAGCGTGTAATAGACGTCACCTTGTTCGTCTTGCTCGACGAGAAATAACTCTTCACCTTGCTCTAAATGTCCTGGAAGTGTACCGTAGGCAAAACCGAAACGATTTTGCTCGTTGATTTTGTAGATGATTCGAGCTGGACTGGACCAATACAATCCGAGTAGCCGCGCGGTGACCAATACTTGATTCCCAACTTCAAGAGGAGGCGTATCTGAAAGCGAAATCCAGTCGTTCGGAAACATCTTCCAGTTCCTGATCGCTTTTTTTGCGGCACGCCAGTCAGCATCTCCTGACCCAATTTTGAGTCGCTGTTCATCGTGGGTGAATTCTTGCGGCATGCGCTCCCAAGCGGTAGCTCCGCGTTCCCAATAGGTTATGGGAAGCTGCCTGACCTTGTTGAGCCAGTAGTCTGCTTTTGCTTTAGTAGGGATGGTAATCATCGCTTTCACGAACGTAAAAGTACGACCAAAAACCTAAAGTTTCAATATTTATTGAAAGATATGAAAAGACAGCGGGGCTACTTCATTTCTGAAGTAGCCCCGCTGAAGGACAAATGTTCGTTTGTCTTACTGACGCTCTGCTACTTTCACATCCTCGTCAATCATGTCATTGATGATTTGGACAGTTTCGTAGAGATGAATATCCTTCTGGATTCGCTCTTTGAAATCTTGGTTGCGGTCAATTTTACCCTCATCTGCATTCTCAAGTTGGAGCTTATCCAATTTAAGATTATCAACCTGCATTGCTTCGATCTCTTTGAAGAGCTCCTTGTATGCCTTGCTTTCGGCAGAGCGTACAGTTTGATCAGCCATGTAGTCTTTCAAATTGAGACTGACAACACTCTCATCACGGTCTTCTTTGAGGTCTTTTGCGTACTTATCGATCGCTTGGAAAACCTCGTTAGACTTCGTACGAGCCATTGACTTTTCGCGAACTTTCGTGAGCGGAGCGATATAAGCAGGAACGCGATCGTAAGCAGCAGGGGCAATCTTATCCCATTGTAACGGGTAATCGTTTTCACGCTCACCAGTCTCGAGATATGCATAGTTATCTGGCAAGAAAATATCTGGAGTAACACCTTCCAATTGTGTTGAACCTCCGTTTACACGGTAGAACTTCTGTGTTGTCACCTTGAGGTTACCTAGAGGCTTTACATTATTTGCTCCACGAATAGCGACGTCTAAATCAATGAAACGCTGAACGGTTCCTTTACCAAAGGTCTTGTTACCTACGATTACTGCGCGACCGTAGTCTTGCAAAGCTGCTGCAAGGATTTCTGAGGCTGAGGCTGAAAATTCATTCACCATAACCACCAGCGGTCCATCATACTGAACTTGACTGTCATCATCTTCGAGCACTTCAGGATTGCGACCTCGGCTTTTCACTTGGACGATAGGGCCTTCTTCAATGAAAAGCCCTGTCATGTCGACCACGTCACGAAGGCTTCCGCCTCCATTACTTCTAAGGTCGAGAATGATTCCGCCAACGCTTTCCGTTTTCAGCTTTTCAACTTCTGTTCGGATGTCACGGAAACTTGAACGTCCCTTATCGTCGGAGAAATCAGCATAGAAACGTGGTAGTCTGATGTAGCCTACTTTTTCACCTTCCTCTGTATCAAGAATAAGTGACTTAGCGAAACCTTCTTCAAGGATTACTACATCACGAATGATGTCGATGTCTGCCATCGTTCCATCCACTTTTTTTACCGTAAGGGTGACTTTTGTACCCTTCTTTCCGCGAATGAGCTGAACAACTTCATTGATGTTCATTCCACCGATATCTACAGGTTCTTCGCCTTCCTGTGCAACTTTCATGATGACATCCTTCTCAGAAAGTTCCTTCCCTTTCCAAGCAGGTCCACCAGCGACAACATCGGTTACTTTGGTGTACTCTCCATCTGTTTGAAGACGTGCTCCAATTCCTTCAAGCTTGCCAGCCATCGAAATGTCGAAATTCTCCTTGTCTACAGGAGCGAAATAACCCGTGTGTGGGTCATAAACGCTGGTTACCGCATTGAGGTAATCCGACAAGCGATCATTACGCTTAAGCTTTCTCATACGCTCGTACCAATCATCAAAGCTCTTAAGTACACTCTCACGTGCATCTTCTTCGAGTTCTTCTACAGTCTTATTGAGGAGTTCCTCATCAGAATCATCATCCTCATCTGTAGCTTCAGGACTATCGCCTTTTTCTAGCTTTTCGTCCATCTCATCTGCGTCTTCTTCCTCTTCGTCAGCTTTCTTTAGCAATGCTTGTTGTTGCTCGATCTTATCGTTGAGGCGTGACATCGTCTCCCATTTCAATGTCTTTCGCCAGCTTTCACGCAGTGCCGCCTCGTCTGCTGCGTAAGGCTTTTTCTCACCGTCAAGCTCAACTGATTCTTTCACTTCAAAATTGAAAGGCGTTTTTAGCACATCTCTGTAGATGTCCTGACTACGCTGTAGTGCGAGCTCAAAGCGCTCTTCTACCACATTGAAGAATGTCAGATCGGCTTGGTCGAGCTGGTCGTCGATCTTCAATTCGTGCGCAGCAAAGATGTCTAGATCGGCTTTTGTAAAGAAGCGTCGAGAACCATCAATCCGGTCCAAATACACATTGTATACTCTCTCAGAAAATTCATCATCGAGTACTACTGGCTCATAATGGAGCCCGTTCAATGCATTAATGGCTGTCGAAACGATAGCCTTCTCCTTTTCAGGATTGTCTGGAGCTGGATAGAATGCAACGGCTGAGAGCAGTCCGGTTGCGAGAGATGCGGCAAGAATGAGAAGTTTCAAAGGCTTCATTTTCAACGTCATAGGGCGAAATTCGCAAGATGACGTTCGTTGTTAATGGGAGTTACTTTCAAAATATTATTCTGGCTTTCGCCAAAACGCAGCCTAAGCTGCAAAATGAAAACGCTCCATTCAGACGATAAGTATACCGACAGTTTGCTTAAATGGTTGGGCAAAATTTGCGCCGAACGTGATGTTTAACGAAAAACCAACACTTTTCGGTGCTGGAAGGCCCTTTTCACTCGATTTTTGAGGGCTAAGCAATTACAATTGTATATTTCTACTCTAATAGAGAATTCATGACAAGACGCGTATACCTCATTCTCTTATTCTTTTCCACTCTTTTAGCGGCCATAAAAACGGAGGCGCAGACCATAGACACCATCTTTGGCTTCGATGAGATCCCTGCTCCAGAACTAGCATATGATGACATTCTCATCGAGAGCTTTGATTTTTTGTACGGAAGTACATTCGATTACACTGCGAGTGAGAATGCCGGATGGTGTAGCAGTATTGAAAATGATCA
>CALDTK010000363.1 GCA_937924035.1 uncultured Saprospiraceae bacterium
CATCCTGAAGCAGATCACTCCTTTACCATTTATACAATGTTGCATTAATGGACCATGGCGGATTACTCCCAGTTTCCCAGGGCTATCCCCCTCTTCAGGGCAGGTTATGTACGCGTTACTCACCCGTGCGCCAGTCTCAAATCGAATAAATCCGATTCTACCCTGCGACTTGCATGTATTAAGCCTCCCGCTAGCGTTCATCCTGAGCCAGGATCAAACTCTCCATCGTTGTGCTCGTAAGCAATGTGCTACAAACTCGATATCAAGCGACCAAGCTCTTAACTAATATTTCGTCACTAGCTGATCTTCGCAAGCATTCACATGCTGCGAGATCGCCTTATCCTTTTCCTCCCTCAGTGTCAATGAACATCATGCTTTAATACCCAAAAATGTGTATCGTAGCACCCGTATTAGCCCGCTTGCTTTCAAGCGGACCGCAAAGATAGCAGAACAGACGGTTTCTATCAGAATTCTGGTAGAAACTTTTGCACGTTTTTCGCGCTTGCCGGCCCTGCTTTCAAAGCGGCTGCAAACCTACATCGTCTAGTTGAGTCACGCAACACTTTTTTCAAAAAATATTCTCTTTTTTTCTTCTGCCCTTTTTAAGCAGGAAATATGCTTTCTGCAGCCGTTTTGCCGAAAGGCGTAATGGCAGAATTTACTACCAGCATCTAGGTCTATTAACCTACTTAGAATGCGTTGAGCTTATGCCGAACGGCACTTGATAACATTAATCCAAACTTTGCAGTGTTCGGCACACGTATGCGTTCACTTGTAATTCTATTTACTTCGATGGCCTGAATACGCCGAAGAAGGTTATTAAAATATACGTATGCACAGTGTACGCCCAGCCTAGAACCCTTTGGTAAGGCCCGAATTCCGACCAAAGCAGCCTCGAAATCTGCGGCGATCTCGTTCTCAATCTCAATTTTCTGCTTCTCAGTAAATGTGGCAAACTCAACTCCTGGGAAATAAACCCTACCCCTATCATGAAAATCGGAACTGATATCCCTTAGGAAGTTCACTTTTTGAAATGCAGCGCCCAACCTTTTTGCAGGCTCTTTGAGTCGATCGTATTCAGACGGATTGCTTGCAGTAAATACTCTAAGGCACATTAAGCCAACTACCTCCGCACTTCCATATATATAGGTGTCGTACAAAGTGCGTTCATATGTACGATTTTCGATGTCAAGTTCCATGCTATACAAGAAAGCATCTATCAGCTCAGTCTCAATCTTGTAATGATGGACAGTCTGCTGGAAAGCTTGTAGTACTGGATTGAGACTCAGTTTCCTCTCTAACGCCTTATACGTGTCGTCACGAAACTCATTTAGCAACAACTCCTTATCGTGCTCATGAAAGGTGTCTACGATCTCATCGGCAAAACGCACAAAACCGTAGATCGCATAAATGGGGTCACGTAATTTCTCTTCAAACAAGCGAATCCCCATAGAAAAGCTCGTACTGTAGCGACGTGTAATGTGTTGCGCACATTCCAGACATACATCATTATAGAGTTGCTGAGGATTCATGTTTCTGATGTATTGGCTAATGTCTTGCTCTTGATAGAATTCCCCTGATTTGCGCGGAGCTGTAAAAACTTAAGAACTTCTCCGGCAACAACCTGCCCACTGATAAGAGAAGGAGGAACTCCAGGACCTGGAGTGGTTAATTGACCAGTGTAAAAAAGTCCTTTAACTTTAGTAGACTTCATTTTAGGCTTTAAAAAAGCGGTTTGCATGAGTGTATTTGCCAATCCATAGGCATTCCCTTTATAGGCATTGTAGTCTTCTTTAAAATCCTTCTCTGCAAAAGACCGCTTGTATATGACAGCGTTGCGCACGTCCTGACCTGTCAGTTCTTCCAAACGATCCATGACGATATCAAGATAGCGATCACGCAATTGTTCTGTATCACCGCCTAAGTCTGGAGCAGTAGGAATTAAGATGAAAACGTTTTCGCAGCCTTCGGGTGAAATGCCATCATCTGTTATGCTAGGAACACAAACGTAAAATAAAGGGTTTGACGGCCACTGTGGCTCAGTGTAAATTTCAGCAGCGTGTTTATCAAATGAAGTGTCAAAAAACAAATTATGATGATCTAGCCCTTTCAGACGTTTGTTGAGTCCTATATAATAGAGCAGACTGGATGGAGCCATTGTCCGTTTATCCCAATATTCTTCTGTGTACTGGCGGTGCTCCTTGGGCAATAGATGCTGTTCAACATGGTGGTAATCTGCTCCGCCTATTACAACATCTGCTTCAATAAAACCATCAGGAGTATAGACCCCCGTAGCTCTACCCTCTTTCACTTCAATACGAGTTACTTGCTGTTCGTACTTAAATTTGACTCCTAGTTTTTTTGCTACTTTCTCCATAGCTAGCACCATTTGGTGCATTCCACCGAGCGGGTACCAAGTCCCTAGCTCTAAATCTGCATAATTCATTAATGAATAAAGTGCAGGAGTGTCCTCTGGTGTTGCCCCTAGAAAAAGGACTGGAAACTTTAATATTTGACGTAAACGAGTGTCTTTGAAGAGCTTATCGACATAGCTTGCCATATCTTTAAGCATGTGCAACTTCAGAGCAGCTTTTGCTACTCGTAGATCTGCAAACTCCATGATTGAATGTCCTGGTTTCTGCACAAACTCAGCCATTCCAACCTTGTACTTGTACTCGGCCTCGTGAAGGAAATGGTTAAGCTTAGCTGCACTTCCAGGTTCAATTTTATCGAAAAGTGCTCCCAGACTTTCGCGGTTTGCAGGTAGGTCTACTTCATTGTCTTTACCAAATACAACCTTATAACTCGGGTCTAGTCTTACCAATTCGTAGTGCTCGGCAACCGAGGATCCAAAATCCTCAAAATACTGATCGAATACGTCAGGCATCCAATACCAAGACGGCCCCATATCAAAGGTAAACCCTTCGGCCGTGAACGTACGAGCTCGGCCACCAGGTTGATTATGCTTTTCAACTACGGTAACATTGACACCTGCTTTAGCTAAGTAGCTGGCAGCTGAAATTCCAGCGAATCCTGCGCCAATGATTACTACATGCTTGCTTGTTTGCATAAATTTGAAAGATCTGCACAGCTCAAAAGTGAGAGTTAAAATTAAATAGCTAGATGGACATATAGTTTTATAAACTATGAAATTTTAGATTCAGAGCTTTTCTAAATAGCGCAAAAAAGATGTAATTCTCTTGCTTAGTTATTGCTGCTTAGTGCGACAGGGATCCATACCCGCCCTTCATGTCATGGATTTCTTCAAATCCAAGCTCTCTTAGCTTTTCTGCTGCTGCTGCTGAGCGTCCTCCGCCTTGACAATAGATATAAACTGGAACGTCTTTGTCGAGTTTTTCAACTTCCACATCAAAGACTGGAGAACGATAATCCAAGTTGATCGATCCTTCAATCGCTCCCAAAGAAACTTCACGAGGAGTGCGGCAATCAATTAAAAGTGCTTCGGACTCTGCTTGATAGGATTCTACGAATGCTTCAGGAGGCATCAATTCTACGCCATTGTTCTTAGTCCCTGCGGAACTTTGACAAGAAACCAATGCTGAAAATGCAAAGATTGAGACTAAGGCCGATAAAGAGTTTTTCATGAGCTGTAGTTGAGCTTACGCCAAAACTAATCTTATGCTTGAACTAGACAATGAAAAAAGCCCCGCTCCAAATAATTGAAGCGAGGCTTTTTGTAATTGGCTGCACAACTCAAGGTCATGCTTTAGAAGCGTTTACTCTTCTTCACCTTTGTTAGCTGCGTCGCCACCTTCAAGTTGCGTACGTAGCTGGCTAAGAGCATCTAGGTCACCAAGGGTAGCACGCTCGATGTTCTGAGCCTGACGGCGCACAACTTTACGTACTTCATCACGCTCTTCTTGAACTTGCTTACGTTCTTCATTGCGAGACTCGCGCTTCATTGAGTCTACCACACGGCTGTGCGATACCATGATTCGCTTATCGTCGCGATTGAATTCAACGACTTTAACCTGTAGCGTCTCTTCGACTTCTGCAGTAGTGCCGTCTTCTTTACGCATGTGCTTGAGCGGTGCAAATGCCTCAAGTCCGTAAGGGAGCTGAAGAATTGCAACACGGTCATCCTTGCGGAGAACTGTAGCCTCGTGGAATGATCCTTCAGGAAATACCTGTGCGAATGTATCCCATGGGTTCTCTTCGAGTTGCTTGACACCAAGACTAATCTTGCGGTTTTCACCATCAACATTGAGTACCATGACGTCGATCTGCTCTCCAGTCTTGGTAAACTCACTTGGGTGATTGAAACGCTTCGTCCAGCTGAGGTCTGAAATGTGAACCATTCCGCCTATGCCCTCTTCGAGTTCAACGAACACACCATATGGCGTGAGGTTTTTAACCTGTACAGAGTGACGAGATCCTTCTGGATAGGTAGCAAATACCTTGTCCCATGGATCCTCTTGAAGTTGCTTGATTGAAAGAGACATCTTACGCTCTTCTGGATCAATAGAGACAACTTTCGCCTCAACAGTAGCATCTACACTGAAGTAGTCGCGAGCGTTGACTGGTTGGTTGCTCCAAGTAACCTCAGAAACGTGGATGAGACCTTCAACACCTGGCATGATCTCGAGGAATGCACCGTAATCTTCGATGTTGACGATACGACCTTTGACGGTAGAACCTTCGGTAATCTCCTGACTGAGTGTATCCCAAGGGTGAGCCATGAGCTGCTTGAGACCGAGTGAAATACGCTTCTTGTTCTCGTCGAAGTCGAGTACTGCAACGTTGAGTTTCTGTCCAACCTCGACAACTTCGCTCGGGTGCTTGATGCGACCCCAGCTGATGTCGGTGATATAAAGTAGACCGTCGACGCCACCGAGATCGAGGAACGCACCGAAGTCGGTGATGTTCTTGACGATACCCTCGAGTACCTGTCCTTTCTCGAGACTTGCGATGATTGCTTCTCTCTGCTCTGCGAGATCGCTCTCGATGAGTGCTTTGTGAGAAACTACAGCGTTTTTGATGGTTTCGTTGATCTTAACGACCTTGAACTCCATAGTCTTACCTACGTAGTGGTCGAAGTCAGTAACCGTCTTTATGTCGATTTGCGATCCTGGAAGGAACGTCTCTAGCCCGTGAGCGTCTACAATAAGACCACCTTTCGTCTTAGAAACAACCGTTCCTTTGATAACTGTTCCGTTCTTGTAAGAGTCAACGATGGTATCCCATGCACGAAGCAATTTCGCCTTACGACGACTAAGTACCAATTGACCGCGCTCGTCCTCTAGCTCCTCAACGTATACTTCTACAGTATCACCGATTACAAGGTTTGGCTGATCACGGAATTCTGACTTACCAACTAGTCCGTCGGACTTATAGTTTATATCAAGTACATAGTCACCTGCTTGCTCGGCCTTGATTACACCTTCGATGATCTCAAACTCAGCAACTGCTGTGAGTGAACTATCGATAGCTGTAGTCATTGATGCACGCTCTTCAGCTGTGTAACGATCTGTTGTTTTGTTAGCTAGCTCCCAATCGAAATCGTCGTGAGCATGACCTTCTTCTTCTTCAACTTCGAATAGGTTTACTTCTTCCTCGTCTTCATCGTCTACGACGACTTCTTCTACAACATCAAGGTTGCGACGAACGACTGAAGTATCTTCCTCTTCTGCTCTGATTACTACTCCACCTGATTTGGTCGAATCTGTTGATTCGTTCTGGATAGCTTCCGGCTCATTGCTGGCCGATTCGGGGGTGTTTTTGTCCTCTGCTGACATACAGTGGATTTGTTTGTAGGATTGCTGTGCCTGGTGAAGTACTCTAGGCTCAAAAATCCGGGGTTATTTAATAGCCCGCAAAGGTAGTATTTATTTAGAAAGGACGCTCCATAATTCTACTTCCGTCAAAACCCTGATTGAGAAGCTAAAAATGAACCTGATGGTTCTTTCAACCGTAGTTATGAAACTAGTTTTTGCGAAAGCTTAAAAGTTATTCTAATACTAACCATTTGGTTAGATTGCACCAAATCGAAACATTCTTCTGTGGACACAAATAGCACTACCCCTCAGCCTTGGCTAGCGAACTACCCTCAAGGTGTACCAGCCAAGATAAATGCAGATGCACATCCTACACTTATTGCAATGGTAGAGGCGGCAATGAAGCAATTTAGCAGCCGCAAGGCATTCACGTTGATGGGCAAAAGCATCACCTATAAGAAGGTCGATGAACTCTCAACGCAATTTGGCGCATATCTACAAAGTAGAGGAATGGAAGCCGGAGATCGATTCGCTATTATGAGTCCTAATTTGCTTCAATTCCCAATTGCACTTTTTGGGGCATTGAAGGCTGGGCTCAAAATAGTCAATACGAATCCGCTTTACACTCCACGTGAAATGCAGCATCAGTTCACAGATTCTGGCGTGAAAGGCATCCTTATCGCTGAGAATTTTGCTGCCAATTTGGAGAAGATTCTACCAAATACAAACATTAAAGTAGTGGTGACCACAAGCATCGGTGAAATGCTTGGATTCAAGGGAAAGTTGGTCAATTTTGCTGTGCGGAACGTGAAACGGATGGTGCCTAAATACAACCTTCCAAATGCAATCATTTTCAAAGAAGCGTTGTCAACGGGAAAGAAATTTACTTTAGTCCGTCCGGAAGGAAATCCCGATGATGTGATAGTGCATCAATATACAGGAGGCACGACCGGGGTTAGTAAAGGTGCTATGCTCACTAACCGCAATCTAATTGCAAATGGTCTTCAAGTTGAAGCGTGGATGGATTCTGCTCTTAAGAACGAAAAAGACCTCGTAGTGCTGTGCCCTCTTCCGCTTTACCACATTTTCGCTTTTACTGTTAACTGCTTGAGCATGATGCTTAAAGGTGCGGAGAGCGTGCTGATCGTTAACCCTCGCGACCTGAGCACCATCGTTAAAGCATTCAATAATCATGAGATCAATGTCATGACTGCGGTCAATACGCTCTTTAATGCGTTAGCTAATTCGCCAGACTTTGCGAACTGCGACACGAGTCATCTGAAGGTAGCAATGGCTGGGGGGATGGCACTTCAAAACGCTGTCGCTGACAAATTCAGACAAGTGACTGGTTGTCCTGCATTAGAAGGATACGGCATGACCGAGGCAAGTCCTGTAGTAACCACTAACCCACTGGACGACAATGCCCGACAAGGAACAATCGGGTTACCAATTCCAAGTACTATCGTTCGAATCGTAGATGAACAGTACAACCCTATTGCCAATGGAGAAGTCGGCGAGCTGCAGGTTAAAGGACCTCAGGTAATGAAGGGCTATTATAATCGTCCAGATGAAACAGCTAAAACGATAGTCGATGGCTGGCTGTGTACAGGAGATATGGCGACGATGGATGACGATGGCTTTTTCAAAATCGTAGATCGTAAAAAAGACATGGTACTCGTCTCAGGCTTCAATGTCTATCCAAATGAGGTTGAAGATGTACTGGTCAGTCACCCGAAGGTACTAGAAGCTGCCGTAATCGGTGTTCCTGATGATAAATCGGGAGAAGTAGTAAAAGCATTCATTGTCAAAAAGGACAAGAGCTGTTCTGAAGCAGATCTCGTAAGTTTTTGCAAGGAAAATTTGACTGGCTATAAGCGTCCAAAGTATATTGAGTTTCGATCCGAGTTGCCGAAAAGTAACGTCGGAAAGATTTTAAGGAAGGATTTGAGGTAAGGAGATGTCGGATAAACACGTTGAGAAATAGTTATTCCTAGCTCTTCTTAAAATATCCTTTCGCCTTTTCATAATCTTCTGGCACCCCGATATCAACGAAAAAGCCGGACTGCGAGCTCCCTACTATTCTCAAATCCTTAAGATGTTGCTCAAGGAACCCTTTTTCAAAGGAGAATTTAGCTTCATGAGCAAACCGATAGAATGCATCAGGATTAAGTAGGTAAATCCCTGCATTAATTAGTCCTCGAGCTCCAGGTGTTTTTTCTCTAAATTGAGTAATGAAATGGTCTTTATCTAACTCAACAACTCCGTACCGATCTGCAATTTTCATGTCGCAAAGCGCAAGAGTAATATCCGCTTTGTTCTCTTTGTGGGTTTTGGCGATAGCTAAAAGATTACAACCGAAAAACGTGTCCCCGTTGATGATCCAAACCGGTTCATTAGAAGTATAGAGGTTCAGGGCTAGCGTTATCGCACCTCCAGTGCCAAGGGGTTCTGTTTCGACCGAGTAGCGAAGAGCAACTCTACCATAAGAGTCTCCTAGCGCTTCTTGAATTAAATTTCCTTTGTAGCCCACCGCAAAGATTACATCAGTGACTCCTTGCAATTCCAACGCATCAAGTAGATACGCAAGAAACGGCCTTCCATGAATAGGGGCGATAGGCTTAGGCACATCTTTTACCACGGACCTGAGGCGAGTTCCGAAACCTCCTGCAAGTATAATCGCGGTTTTGATAAGGGTATTGGGTTTGGGAATTGGAATTTTAATGTTTGGAGGGCTTGTTTATGTTTTTTTGGGAAACATGGTTGCTTCGATAATTTCACAAAGACAGTGGCCTAGAAACATATGTACTTCCTGAATTCGTGGTGTATCCGTACTAGGGATTTCAATAAGAACATCTGCATGCTGAGCTACAGCGCCGCCGCCTTTTCCTGTAAAGGCTATCGTATGAGCACCTATTTCACGGGCCGTTTGCATTGCTCTAACGATGTTAGTTGAATTACCCGAAGTACTTAATCCGATGAGGACATCTCCCTCACGAAGCTGTCCACGCGCAAGACGTTCGAATACCATATCATAGCCATAGTCATTGCCTACGGCGGTTAGGTAACTGGTATTCACATGAAGCGCTTCGGAACGAAGTGGTGGGCGATCATAGTAAAAACGCCCTGTGAGCTCTGCGCTCAAATGCTGGGCATCAGCGGCAGACCCTCCATTACCGCACCAGAGTATGGATCCATCACCTTTTAGCGAGGAAATGCAGACTTGGGCTGCACGTTCTGATAATGCAAGTATAGATTCATCGGCCAAAACGGCTTCTTTAAGTTTAATGGCAGCTTGAAGGCGGTTAGAAATTAGCAAAAAGAGAAGTTTAGAGTGTAAAGGTAAAGCAATCCCTACCCTACCCAACTTACCATTCCTTCATTTACGAATACAAAATTGTGGATTTCTCCGCCATGAGCTTTGAGGGCAGCTGAAACAGCCTGTCGAGTCTGACCTGGACAGTAAAATATCATGAAACCGCCCCCACCTGCTCCACTAATTTTTCCGCCTGTTGCTCCAGCAGCAATAGCCAAAGCATACAGTTGATCGATCACAGCATTTGAAATACCATCCGCCATCAACTTTTTGCTCTTCCAACCTTCATTTAAGAGCTTCCCAACGACATGAAGTTTTCCTGTCAGCATGGCTTCTTTCATCAGTTTTGCCTGTTGCTTAAGGGCGTTGGCTGCTTCAATACTGGCGTTGGTAGCACCCGTTTTGGCGAAAGCTCTTTTTTGCTGATCGATGATCTTAGCAGATAAGCGACTCGTCCCGGTGAAGTATAACAGCAGGTTATGCTCGAGTTCTTTCTGATAGCGTGTCTGCAGTTTGAGTTGATTCACAACTACCCTCTCATTGTCATAGAATTCCATGTAGTTGAATCCCCCAAATGTTGCGGCGTACTGATCCTGGCGGCCACCACTCATGCCCAAATCAATGCGTTCAATTTCATAGGCTAGGCGTGCAACATCATATTTTCCCAAAGGGAGCTTAAGCCATTCTAAAAAAGCGCCGAGTATTGCAACAGTCAAGGTGCTACTTGTCCCCATACCTGAGCCCTTCGGCGCATCAACCTCAGTGGTGAGCGTAAAACCTTGCGGTTTTAAAGCATAATCCTTAACAACCCGATTGTATACACCTTTGAGTAAATCTAATTGACCGTTAATTTCTAACTTTTCTGTTGCTTCTATTTCTATGCATTGATGTAGATCGCGACTATCGAGAATGATTCGGTTGTCATCGCGCGGGGAAATGCTCGCCGACGCGAACAAGCCTACTGTAGCATTGACAATATTACCTCCATACAGATCAGCATAAGGGGATACGTCAGTACCACCACCCGCAAGGCCAATACGTAACGGGGCTTTTGCTCGGTAGATCATGGATGGGATATGGGGCGTTTCATGCCGTGAGAGCAAAGACTTTCACGCTATTTAAGTATTATGACTTACAAGATTTTCGATAACCTCTACCAACGCCGGCCAAGCAAATTGTTTGGCTAACTCCTCGACGTTACTTCGGAAAGCTACTTGATCGGCCTGTGTAAAGTAACGATGAATAGCATCCGCTATCGAGGCAGGAGTTGTGTCGACAACATAGCCCGCTTTGCCATCTGGAACAATTTCCGGTAAGCCACCAACTTTAGTAACCAACATTGGCGTTCCGAAATGATAAGCCATTTGAGAAATCCCACTTTGCGTAGCTGTTTTGTAAGGTTGTACGACCAAATCTGCCGCACCGAAGTAATAACGCACTTCGTCATTAGGAATGAAATCAGTGCGCAGCTCTAGCCGATCGCTGATATCGAGTCGTTTGATTTGAGCTTCGTATACTTCACGGTTGCTGTAATACTCTCCCGCCACTATGAGTTTGATCTGAGGATTTGCACGCTCTCCGCCATCGAAACGCTTATCACTCATGGCCTCGAGAAGCAGGTCCAATCCTTTGTAATCGCGTATAAAGCCGAAGAAGAGTAGATAGCGTACAGTAGGATCAAGCCCTAAATGTTTGACAGCTTCTTCTCTTGATACGGGCTCTCCAAAATTATCATACACTGGGTGCGGATGAAAAACCACCCGCTGTGATGGCAGAGTGAAGTCCTTCATTTTCTGCTCGACGGCACGACTCATAACCACAAAGTGATCGACAGACTTGGTGAAATACTTCGCAAACATTCGATCACCTGGACGTGATTCGTGTGGCACGATATTGTGGATCACCGAAAGAATACGTGTGTTGTTTTTACGAGCAAGGCGAAGTACCGACCCTAACGCAGGCCCCATGAATGGAAGCCAAAAGTTGCAGATGACGACGTCTGGCGAAAGTGACTTTATGTAATGAGCAGTGCTGAAGTAGCTGAAAGGATTAATACTGTTGAGCTTGGATACTATTTTATATCCTTCGGGAGAAGGACCATCATGGGTTTGACGCTCACCAGGGAATAGGAAACCTGGATATTGCAGTGTAAAGGATACAACCTCTACTTCATGCCCAGCAGAAAGTAAAGCCTCTGCCAACCGCTCATTAAATGCTGCCATCCCTCCGCGATAAGGATGGGCAGGACCGAGGATGACATAACGCATGTGGCAAAAACTATTTCAATGCGATGATAGCACCAAATAAAGAGATGCTGCAAACCCAAAACAGAAAGGGGCTTGTCTTTCGACAAACCCCTTTAATTGTTTCACCTAAATGAAACATGTTCTGTGAACTACTAGCGCTTCGCTAGAAGATCTCGAATTTCTGCGAGAAGGTCTTCTTGAGAAGGTCCTGCAGCTTCTTCCTCGACAGGCGCTTTCGTGCTGTTGTAAGCTTTTACCATGAGGAACATTACGAATCCAACAATTATTAAATTGATGATCGTGTTGATCCATGCACCGTAACGGATTGCATTTTCCGGCTTTGTAACTGTTCCGTCTGCTGCCAATACTGGAGCATCAAGAACGACTTTCATATCTGCGAAGTCTACGCCACCAGCATAGTGACCGACGACTGGCATGACGATGTCGTTAGTGAATCCGTTGACAACAAGACCAATGGCTGCTGCTAAAATTACTGCAACGGCAAGGTCTACTACGTTGCCCGTCATGATGAAGTCCTTAAATTCCTTAAGCATGTGTGTGTTGATTTAAATGAATCAATGTTGAACTGACTTTACGCCAATTCTTTAATTAGTGTTTGATAGACTTCTTGAGGTTTAGGCAATGATACATCTTCCTTTCATTTTAATGACAAAAAAGATTCGAGAAACACAATAAAAATAGAAATGGGCTTCCAAATTCCTTTGGAAGCCCATTGTTAGTACATGAATTAAGGGACAAACCCTTGACTGATAGTAGCTTCTATTAAGCCGCCGCCATTTCTTCTCGGATCTTATTAAGCGCAGAACCGGCACGAACCCAGTCAATTTGAGCAGCATTATAAGTGTGCGCTACTTCGAAAGATTCGCTTGTTCCATCTGCATGATCGAGCTTGATCGTTAGGTTTTTACCTGGTGAGAAACTCGCGAAATCGGTGATCGTCACTTTATCATCTTGACGAACTTTATCGTAATCCGCTTTATTAACGAAGGTAAGTCCAAGCATACCTTGCTTTTTCAAGTTCGTCTCATGGATACGCGCGAAGCTTTTCACGATTACCGCCTTCACCCCTAGGAAGCGAGGCTCCATTGCAGCGTGCTCACGACTTGATCCTTCACCGTAGTTTTCTTCTCCGAAAACAATAGTTCCAATTCCTAAGCCCTTGTACGTTCTCGCACTTTCAGGTACAGCCATATAGGTAGGAAGTGGATCAGCTGCATTCGCGTAGTTTGCTACGTTATTGGTCTGCTCGTTAAAGTAATTTACTGCACCAATCAAGCAGTTCTCAGAGATATTCTCTAAGTGACCACGATACTTGAGCCAAGGTCCAGCCATTGAGATGTGGTCGGTGGTACACTTCCCTTTTGCTTTGATCAGAACGCGCATGTTAGTGACCTCGTCAGCATTCATTGGCGTAAACGGAGTCAAGAGCTGTAGGCGCTTACTATCGGGGCTAACTACTACGTTAACTCCTGATCCATCAGCAGCAGGTGCTTGAAAACCTGCTTCTTCAACATCAAATCCTTTTGGAGGAAGTTCCCAACCTGTTGGCTCGTCTAGTTTGACTTGTTCACCAGCTTCATTGGTTAAGGTATCCGTCATTGGATTGAAATCCAGGCGACCTGAAATAGCGATTGCCGCTACTAATTCCGGAGAAGCAACGAAGGCGTGCGTATTTGGATTGCCGTCCGCGCGCTTAGAGAAGTTGCGGTTGAACGAGTGAATGATCGAGTTCTTTGGTGCATTCTGCGGGTCGTTGTAACGCGCCCACTGTCCAATACAAGGTCCACAAGCATTCGTAAAGATGGTTGCACCAAGCTTCTCGAACACCTGAATTATACCATCGCGATGCGCGGTGAAGCGAACCTGCTCAGAACCTGGGTTGATACCAAATTCAGCTTTGGTCTTTAGTCCTTTATCAATTGCTTGTTGGGCAATAGAAGCAGCACGGGAGAGATCTTCGTAAGAAGAGTTGGTACAAGAACCGATAAGTCCCCACTCAACATCAAGTGGCCAATCGTTCTTGGTGGCTGCTTCAGTCATCGCCTTACCAGCAACCGTAGAAAGGTCTGGCGTAAATGGACCATTGAGTAGAGGTTTCAACTCATCAAGGTTGATTTCAATGACTTGATCAAAGTACTTCTCAGGATCAGCATAGCATTCTGGGTCAGCTGTTAAGTGCTCAGCAACGCCGTCCGCTAAATCTGCAATTTCTTCACGATCGGTAGCACGGAGATAACGGCCCATAGACTCGTCGTAACCAAAAGTCGAAGTCGTTGCTCCGATTTCAGCACCCATGTTGCAAATCGTTCCTTTTCCTGTACAGCTAAGGGAAATTGCACCTGGTCCGAAATACTCTACGATTGCACCTGTACCACCTTTTACAGTAAGAATATCAGCTACGCGAAGGATTACATCTTTGGGAGATGACCATCCAGAAAGAGTTCCTGTGAGTTTAACTCCAATAAGCTTAGGCATTTTCAACTCCCAAGCCATTCCTGCCATTACATCAACGGCATCTGCACCACCAACGCCAATAGCAACCATACCCAAACCACCAGCATTCACGGTGTGAGAATCTGTACCGATCATCATGCCACCAGGGAATGCGTAATTCTCGAGTACTACTTGGTGAATGATTCCTGCTCCTGGAGCCCAGAAACCAATGCCATACTTGTCAGATACTGATTCAAGGAAATTGAAAACCTCGTTACTGGTATTGATGGCATTCTGAAGATCCTTATCCGCACCAAGCTTTGCTTGAATGAGGTGGTCACAGTGTACCGTGCTTGGAACAGCGACTTTATCCTTACCTGCCATCATGAACTGAAGGAGAGCCATCTGTGCAGTTGCATCTTGCATCGCAACGCGATCGGGAGCAAACATTACATAATCCTTTCCGCGACCATACTGCTGAAGCGGGCTTTCCGCATGCAGATGATTGTAAAGAATTTTCTCAGAGAGGGTAAGCGGACGACCGAGCTCTTTTCGAGCTGCGGCTACGTTAGCTGGCAGGTTTGCGTACACCTGCTTTATTAAATCAAGATCAAACGCCATGGAGCGTGGGAGTTTACGTGTGTGCGAGTATGTACACTCGCAAATAGATGTGTATGGTCAAAAGTACGTTAAACAGGGCATCTAAGTTGTGACTTATTCAATCCCTTTCTAAACGCGCTTTCAGCTTCCGCTAAAACATACTACGAAAACTAGACCGACCTTGTCGAAGTAGGAAAGCATTTTACGCACAAAAGCCCGCAGACAACTAAAGTAGCATGCGGACTTTGAGGTTCTGTGCTGGGCCCTAGCACCTATCGCTTCTCGATATACGGGAATCGACGAATTAAGCGTGTGTTGACCCGAGAAATCGCTTGATCTGCGGTGAGGCCGAAATCAATGGTTATTCGACCGGCATCGTTGTACAGTGTCAGCCCTTCTCTATCAAGCACACTAACGCGCATGTCGATTTCATAGGTGCGGTTCAACCCAGCATCTGGTGCATTTAGCACGGTCGTCAAAACGGCAACTGCTGCAGATTCGACCTCGGTTAAGACTTTATTCTTCTGTACATAGGCTGTCACGATTGCGTCAACACCGAGAATTTCGGTTAACTCTCCAGCGGTGTAAGTGTGGGCATCAACCAATGAGATACCGGCGTCCTCAAGCCGCGTATTCGTTTCGGTAGTCGCCTGCATATCGACAACAAGTTTGCGGTTACGAGATGCTCTGCGCATGATTCTATCTACAAGATCCTGCTGAAATGCTTCTGCTTCCCAAGCGCGCTGCTGCTCCATGAATTCATCCGTCATTCTTTTTGTACGCCGACCGGTGTTCAGCACATCGTAAGGAATTACTGCAATGGAAAGGTGGTCTTGCGTTCGCTCTTCAAAATTGTCAGCGACATAAGCTCTGCGGTTGCAAGAGATGGAAACCAAGGCGATGATAAAGGCGAGAAAGAAGATTGGGCTTCGCATGAGTGAGAGACTTTAAGAGATGATTTCTTTGTTGATACAAATAAAAACTTCAGTCTCTTATCGTTTAGTTGTAGAGGTGTTATGAAGGATTTAAAGTTGGGGGGTAGCTCTTGCACTTGCAGTACTTAGAGCTTTTCTGCTTTCTATCCCTCAGATGGTCAGCTCGCGGGCCGACCGCTGTTTCGGCTGACCAACCGAGACATTTCTATAAAATTAGTTGCATAACTATATTTTTAGTTATACCTTGCGTTCATGAAACGATTAACGCAGGGAGAAGAAGAGGTGATGCAAGCCGTTTGGGACCTTGGAAAAGGGAGCGCAGGTGACGTGCGAGAGGTTTTGGCGAAAGCTGGATCTGTTGCCAAGCCTACAACCGTCTCGACAGTACTGCGCATACTTGTTGATAAGGGCTTTTTGAAATTTGAAGCCTTTGGGCGCACATATGTGTATGAGCCAGCTGTCGCCAAAACCGAATACTCAGCTGGTAGATTAAGCAGCTTTATCGAACGCTTTTTTGGAGGAAATCCCGCCAAGCTGGTCTCCTTTTTAGCTGAACGCGAAAACCTAAGCCTTACCGATATCGAAGAAATGCTTGACGCAGAGGTTGAAGATCAAAAAACTGCAGAATCATGATGATATACCTACTTACCGTAACACTTGTTTGGGCTGCAGGACTAGCTCTTTATCTTGGGCTCTTAAAAAAGGTACCTACCTACGGGTTTAACCGAGTTTTTTTGCTCACCACTCTATTCGGCGGACTTTTAGTTCCGTTCATCCCAGTGTGGTCTGGCGGACCAGAGGCTTTACCAGCGCTTCTACGAAATGCAGTCGTTCAACTTCCTGGCGTGGTCATCACAGCAAGCGGATCCCCAGCCATAATCGAAGCTAGCACAACCCCATGGTGGCTTGTCCTCTACGGATGCGGGGCCGCCGCTGCAGTCGGATTACTAGCATGTAGCATTTATCGATTGATACAGCTTTACAGAAAAAGTACGATTGTTTCTGCTTCAGGTGAATTGACGATTAGGAACACTGGACGTCCAATCGCACCTTTCTCCTTTGCGAAATCGCTTTTTGTTTCTGATTGGAATGCTCTTAACGAATCTGAACAAGAGGTTTTGGCGAGGCACGAGACCGCGCACTATACGCACTTCCATGCATTAGACAATGTGCTGGCAAGTGTCATTATGGTACTTGTTTGGTTTCACCCCCTCGCCTATGTATTACGTCGAGAACTACGTCTCGTACATGAATTCCAAGCGGATGCACATACCCTCACAGAAATTGATGCACGTTCCTATCGCGAGGTTTTGCTTCGCCAGCAACTAAGCGCTCCAAACTTATCACTCGTCGCGTCTTTCGCGCACTCACCATTAAAAACACGTTTTGCCATGATGACTAATAAATTTAATCAAAGCCAACTCTGGCGCCTCGGTGCTGCCCTACTCTGCATGATGCTGGTTGTAGCAGCATGTACCAAGGAAGAAATAGACGATACAGAAGTTGCCAACCTTATCGCCGATCAAATGGACGGAGATTTGCTCAGCGCTGCTGATGCAGCAGACATTGAAGGTATGGAGCTTACCAGCGTTGATACGGTCATTGTTTTCGATCCTGAGACCTATGAAGAGTCCGTCACTGTGATTTATAACTATGAAGATGCTACCACTAATCGCAGTAAGTCCGTCCAGAAAAAACTTTCAGGCAAAGCCTCAGCGAATTTTGAAGTCCCTCCTCCGCCACCTCCTCCACCTACTGAAATGTTCCGCAGTCAAGAAGTCTACAAGGTAGTAGAGCAAATGCCAATGTTCCCAGGCTGTGATAATTCTGCTGGCTACACGGAAGAACTCAAAGAATGCTCAATGCAAAAGATGCTAGAGTTTATCTATGGTAACATTACATATCCAGCTTCGGCTCGCAATGCAGGTGTAGAAGGAACAGGCGTTGTTAGCTTTATTGTGGGTACAGATGGAGAAGTATTGGAACCGAAAGTAATGCGCAATCCGTCAAAAGATAAGGGTAGCCAAATAGCCAAGGACTTTGAGAAAGAGCTCCTGAAAATAACTTCAGAGATGCCTGTTTGGATTCCTGGAAGACAAGCTGGAAAAGACGTGCAAGTACGCTTTAATCTTCCCGTGAAGTTTAAGCTCGCATAAAATCTTCTGATAGGTAGTAATAAAAAGGTGTATTCACGTGAGTGAGTGCACCTTTTTTTTGCTATGCCACATAAGAGGAGCAGCCTATTTTATATTTCCTACAGCAGGTATAATTGATCAAATAAGATTCTGCTTGGATAGTCCCGTAATAGTATGTTTGAAGCATGCTTAACAATCGCATTTCACTGTTTGGATTTTTTGCGTTTATACTAGTTGCTTGTACAACGAATAATAGTGAGCCTACCTCTTTTACGGATGCTTCATCTGATGTATTTAGATATGTAGGTAGAATTGACAAATCATCGGCTATTGCACCTGTATTGGCCAGCCCAGCGAGTTACGTGGAATTTTCATTCGACGGAAATACAGCAAGCATCAGTTTGCTGGCAAGCACATACGGATCAGGACATACTTGGGCAGCAATCGAGGTAGATGGCCAATATTTGGGGCGCTATCGAATCGAATCTAAAGACACGTTTTCACTCGTCGTCTCTGCAAAAGAACTTCAAATGCAGGCCCACAAAGTTCGCATTCATCATGCTGCTGAACCACTCTTCGGTCGATTGATTTTTCTCGGTGCGTCAGGGAAACTAAACCCTACCGAAAACATAGGCGAAGAGCTTATTTTCTTTTTCGGTGATTCAATGTCCTGTGGCGCAGCTTCTGACACCACTTCTGGTCCTTGCGGATATGGAGCACATCATGACAATGCGAATGGATACTTAGCATTTCCTGCAAGAGTAGCTCGAAGTTTGAACGCAGATTTTATTGTTCACGCCGTAAGCGGTAGAGGCCTTTACACAAACTGGAATGGGCAAGACCCACCACTTCCGCCGCTACTACCCCATTTGTATTTGGATACGGCCAATGCAACTCCTTACCGCATGGCGGATCAAAGACCATCGGCTGCAGTGATTGCATTGGGTACAAACGATCTGAATAGTGCTCCAGACTTACGGCCAGAATTCGATTCATTGGTTTTCGCCAAAGCTGGAATAGACTTCATTTCTCAACTACATGATTGGTATCCAGACATGCCAATTCTGCTCTCCACAAGCGCGATGTATAGCAACGAAAAAGGTCGATTATTGAGCCGAACCTTAGATCGAACAATCATTCAGTTAAGAGAAAAATTCCCGAAAATTCGAATTGCAAAAGCCCAACTAGAGGATATGGAACTACATGGTTGTCCTGCGGGTCCTCACCCTAGTGTAGAGGAACACGCTGTAATCGCAGAGCAGTTAACTGCGGCACTAAAAAAACTGATGTAATAGCTCTAGTTGGTAGTAATCACACGCACAACAGGATGGTAAATGCGCAAGACATCTTTACCTCGGTGATCTGAAGGTAAAACCAGATTTTCTATCGTACGGTATTCGGACCAATCCATTACCATGATTTCTTCCATTTGTCCTCCCTTACGGAACACCCATTCCTTAAGGCGATAATCTGAATCTACGAAAAGGTCATACGCATCACCTGGTGTATAGCCACCTACTCCATCATACTGCACAGTGAGCTTCGTGCGCGGTTCATCCGACATTGGAGAAGTCACGTTACGTTCGATACTTGACGTGTAGCCATCCTTGCTCCAAACCAAATAAAACGGCATAAACACCCAGTAACTATCGTTTATAAATTGACCATCGATGGCGAGGTCTGTGCTGTCTATCGAAGTATTTCTAATGATTGAATTTGACATCCCGTTTAAGGTTCTGACTACACTATCGGTCTTTGGGAACCAAGACCATTCTCGCTGAAGCTTTGTTTCTCCACTGACATCAATATCAAAGCGAAAATCAATCTGCTGCACGTCTTGCCAATGATCAAAACCATGTGCAAAAGCGACGGAATCGGCTAATGTATTTGGAACAAACTCAGAACGAACTTGAGTTTCAACTTCTGCACTTGGTGCTTGGGGAGCTGAACAACTAGCTACGGTAAAAGCAACGAAAAGAAATACTAGGGATCGTGAACGCATAAGGTGAAGGTATTGCTTTCGATAGATCATAAAATGATCCGTTCACACTTTACTGACCGTCTAAACGTTTTAGTCGATTCTCCATGTAGGTCACAAAGCGCCATGCCCCTTCTCCTTGGCGGCACTTTCGCTCCATTACAGGGAGATATCGAGCAATCAATTCTTTATCCTCTGAGTGGATTATCGCCAATGGAATAGCTGAAGCGGCCCGTTTCCCTACTTGGCTTATGTCTGGCCAACCGGACTCATTCAAAAGGTGAAGTGCTCGGGATAAAACTTCTGCATCGTGCGCTGCGAAACCAGCATCGTCGACCGAAAAATTAACTTGCCATCTTTTGTCAAAAAAGTCAATTTCGGCATCGTAATAATTGAGGTTCTCGATCCACTTATTGAGCGTTCGGTATCGTTGGTCTTCATGCCAGAGCGAGTCAAGACTTCGAGCATATGCAGGCTGCGTAAATGAGGCGTAATATCGCTTTAATGGCTTTTTAAGTGTTTTGTAGGCATGGCTTTCTCGAATTGCAGCTGCCCTCGGATCGTAGGAAACTAAGGTCTGCTTTTCCAAAGGTGCATGTGCTTGCCACATGCGCAAGGCTCGCAATGCTTCAGGAATGTTGCCCGCCCAAGACTGCTCGAGTGCATATCGATATGGAATCAGGGAGGCATTGCGCATGGCTACTGTGAGAATGTCAACTCGCCGTGCTTCTGAATTTTCTACTAGTAGACTTTTGCTGTCGCCAAAACCAATACTCAATGTTCTAAATGGTAAAATCCTATGCACCTCTGCAAGGTGTCTACGAACTGCTGCAACACGATCTTCAGAGAGTTGCTGGTTATTTCCTGCTTGCTGATCGGCATAGCCTTGCAGCTTAAAGGTTGTTCCAGGATACTGCTTTACCGCTTTCGCAAAAACAGCTAATGCATCGATAGAAGCCGCATCAAGTTCGGTGGAATTAGAAGCGAAATAGACGCTCAGACCGCTAAGATCTTGTGGCACATCTGCCACATACAAGCTGTCTTCAAATCGGCAAACCCCAACTGCTCCTTCGGCACTTTTATCACTCACATCAAGTTGTTCTAGTCTGAGGTCATCGAGGTACCAGGTCAACTCATCATTATCGCCAGCAGCAGGAGGGCCTAACTTATTTCTGAAAACTCCAAGTGCCAAGAAAGAGAGGTCGCAGGTTGGAGCAAAAGTCCAGCTTACCTCATACCATTTTCCAAAGCAGATCGTATCAAGTTTCAATTGTGAGCCGATGAAAAGACTGCCAAATGGTTTTGGCGAAAGCTCACGATGAAAAAACTGCACTCCGATGTGCCGAGCAATGCTATCTAAACGGTCTGGTGCTACTTTTTCGTCGGGTCGAATGTATATCCAAGTCGATAATCGGTACACCTCTCCAACCCGAAGAGTGTCGTCTGTCTTCCAAGTGAGATAAGGCGAACCACCGTAGCTATCGAGTGATGGCGGGCGCTTACGTGTTCCATAATTCATGCGGATGTAATTGCACCCCGAATGAGGCTCAACATCATAGCCATCGCAAATTTGATAATATGCGGCGTGTTCATCGCGTGGATCGTTGCAACCACATATTTGAATCGGCCAATACGGAATTGTGCCTAGCGCTGGAAATTCCTTTGTAAAATCGAAACCTCGGAGGCCTGTTGCTCCTTCACGAACTTCATATTGGTAAGAATCAAAATTCTCTTCGAGTAAAATCTGGGCCTCGATCCCACTTGAACAAGAAAAGAGGAAAGTAAATACTAGAGACCTAAAGAAGATACACATGTAAGAGTAACGTATTCTATGGAAGACAGCTTGTTGTTGCTTTTCAACAATCCGCTTTTCCTCGATCGCGGCTATGCCAGCTCCAACGGAAGGACGCTAAGTGCGTGTCTACATGTTAGTTGATGCACAGAAAGGGAGATTGCCGAGCCAGTCAGCATCGCAAAAGTTTGCAATGACGGCTACATCCCCTTCACAAACGCATCAACCTCCGAATAGTCAAAGCCAGCTAATAACCCGCATAGTTTATTGCGGGTTATGCGGGCGGCACTGGTCGCTGGGCTTGAAATACCGAGCAGGTAACGCACGACTTTGCGATGCGCACCAAGGGCCTTTGGCTTTTCTTCTATTAGCTTTTTAAGCTCAGCAAGTTGATCACCAAAAAGGAGGTCGCCCACCTTTGATTGCGGACCTTCAACTGCTGTAGAAAAATCGCGATACTTATCGACGCACCAAGCACAGTGACCACAATCGCTTGGACTTTCATCACCGAAGTATCGAAGGATATAAGCGGTTTTGCAAGATTGCGTTTCCGCAAAGTCTACAACCAAATTGAGGCGATCGAGGTCGGCTTTTTCCCTTACGGCAAAACGCTTGATCATTTCTTCAGTCAAACTATCTAGTGTAAAGCTCTGGTCGAGCTTTTTGTATCCTCGTTTCAATCCACTTGGCTTGGTGTACGCCAATCCATTTTGATCTAAGTAATTGATAGATTTCAAAATCTTATCGCGATCGAAGCCCGTCTCTTTTTCAGCCACATCCATATCTGTGTTAATGTGCTTGTAGCCCACTTTACTTACTGCAAACAACTTTTGATAAAAGGCTTTTGCTGATGGACTGACGCGATTCAAGATGCGCTCTTTGCCTCCTATCGGTGTGATTTGGTAACCGGTGTATCGTGGAGTTCCTTGCTTCAACACGCCAAGGAGCTCCATGTACGTCATGATTGTAGCCAGTGTGAGCTGACGAATATCAAAGTTGCGAGCGAGATGGTAGGTACTTACCTCGAAATTTTCTTCTTGTCCAAGAATGTGCTCTATCAAAGCGCGCAAATCACTATCGGCAGGAGTATCGCCTAGCGTAAAAGAAGCGAGTTGCGAAACGTCTTCACCATTGCCCAGCAACTCCACTCGAGAAGGCTCACCATCACGACCAGCCCGACCGATTTCTTGGACGTAGCTCTCCAGACTCTTCGGCAGATTGTAGTGATAGATATACCGCACGTCTGCCTTGTCGATTCCCATACCGAAAGCAATTGTGGCAACCACGATACGATTGCGACCGAGCATCCAAGACTCTTGCACTTTTGCCCGTTCGTCTGCTTTCAAGCCAGCGTGGTATACTTTAGATGGAAGCCCCGCTTGCTGGAGTTCAGCATTCACCTCTTCGGCCGTGCGCTGCAAAGTCACATAAACGATCGAGGTTCCAGGCTCTTGGTCTTGCAAGCGCTCGATGAGCACGTCGGTCCTCGTTTTTGTGGGTTGCGGATTTACCTCAATGAAGAGGTTGGGGCGATAGGCTGATGTAATAATCGACGCCTCTTTTGGAATCTGCAAGGCCTGCTGAATGTCTTCTACTACAGAAGGCGTAGCCGTTGCTGTCAATGCAAGAACAGCCTTCGCTTCAAGCCGTTCGGCAAACTCAACGAGCTTGAGGTAATCAGGTCGAAAATTGTGTCCCCATTGCGAAATACAGTGTGCCTCGTCGACGGCGAAAAGTGAGATTTCAACGCCTTCGACAAGGGCACGAAAATTCTCGTTATTGAAACGCTCTGGAGCGACATAGAGAATGCGCATTTCGCCACTTCTGATGTCGTCTTTGATTTGACGCAATTCCTCCCATTCGAGTGAACTGTCAATTCTTGCTGCGGAGATTCCTCGGCTGCGGAGATCGTCAACTTGATCTTTCATCAAAGCTATAAGCGGACTTACGACGAGTGTGAGACCTGTCGGCACCAATTGCGAATACAACTGATAGCAAAGGCTTTTACCACCACCTGTCGGAAAGAGTGCCAGCGCTGACTTGTGCTCGTGTAAGGCTTCAAGCACTTCCAATTGACCATCACGAAATGCTGGCCAGCCGAAGATGCGTTCAAGCGTTTGGGTTGCGTTTTGCCGAAAGGCGGAAGAAGACTCGGAAGCAGCAGTTGACATAAACGAATATAATTGAGAGTGGCAATGTAAAACTTTTTGTTTTCTATTTTACAACTGCTTCGAGAAGGTCTATTTGAAATTCTCCTTTTTGCTTGCCAGCGATTAGTAGTCCGAATTCTTCGAGTCGGCTTAGGTCGAAGTAACCAACTTCCTTCAATTCAAAAGATCGACCTCGAAAGGTTGGTTGAAAGTCTTGAATCTGAAGTGTTACCGTGGTTACTTCACTTGCGGTTGTAGGAAAAACATGGACATAGCTAAGCCTGCTACCTTTCATCCGTAGCCTGCATTCATACTGTTTACCATCCCCTCTAACCTTGAGCTGAACGACAGGATCTTTAAGAAGGTCTACAACTGGAGTTACTCGCTTGCGTATGCTTGCAAAGCCTCCATTATTTTCGAGGCGCACCACCCCACGAAAACTGATACAGGTATCGAGTTGTACTATCTGACTTTCCGAAAGGCCTCCCATCACGCCATCGTTAATGACATACCATTCCTCTGCGTCGAGTCCATTACTGAGTGAAATGAGTGTCTGAGACATGAGGGGAAGGTTGATTAGGAATAAGCTTACGCCAAAACCTAGAATGACTTTGAGGAGATGTTTCACTTAAACGCAACCATGATAGGTGTGAAAAAGATCAAAAGGCCGCTTTTTTTCGCTTTGATGGAAAACTTCCGTAACCCGAAGCCGAACTATGCGTTTTCTTAGCTATACACTTTAGGTTAGATGATGTTGTTTTGCGATATCGACCTAATCGAACAAACCTACCGATATGACAGACCTACAGAACGAAGCGATCGAGATCATCGAGAAGGAGCTCATTTTTGGCTTCATGGAGGAGGATGAACTGCTTGAAGAAATCCTTGAGACGTTTGTCGATGACGACATTGATCCTGAGTGGATTGGTGAGCAAGTTGTAAAGATGTACCGCGAGCGTCAAGAAGAGATTGACGAGTGGGATCCCGAAGAAGCAAATGACTTTGACCGAATTGCTAATGCCTTCGATGAGCTAGCGGAGCGCAATATTATTGCTCTTCACCGTGTCGGCTACACCAATGATGACGGGATAGAGGAAGTTACCGAAGCGTTCAAAACGCTCATGGAAAATGGCGTCCGACCAATCGGCTATGTATTTTATCACACGGGCCATCTTGATACAGCGATTAGCGATAAAGCTCGTCTTGACCTTGTCTTTGGCGCAATGACCAAAGCGCCTAGTCAGGTGCGTGGAGTTGCCAACCTTATCGTTGAAACCCTTCAGCGTTATGACCTTGATGCACGTTGGGGTGGAAATCCTGGTGATGCGATCAAAATCCATGACATCGACTGGCAAAAGGAGCC
>CALDTK010000364.1 GCA_937924035.1 uncultured Saprospiraceae bacterium
GTATTTGCACCGACTAGGATGGCGTCTACCTGACTGCGCCACTGGTGAGATAGTGTGTTCGCCATACATCCTGTAAGTGGAAGTTGTCGATCGGCTATTCCAACAAATCCATCTGCGGAAATGGCTTGTTTGAGAATTACATAAGGCCGATTGTTCCTCGTGATGGCTTGCCGATATTTCGAATACTCGAAGGCACTTTCCTGAGCTACGCCGACTGCAACTTCGATTCCTGCTTTGCGAATACGCTCCAATCCTTTCCCTAAAACGCCTTTAGTAAAATCTATACATCCAATGACGACTCGCTTGACTTGTTTTTTGATGATCAAATCGCAGCAAGGGGGTGTCCTCCCAAAAATGCTACAAGGTTCAAGGGAAACATACAATGTCGACTCAGCAAGAAGGTGTTGATCTGTTTTGCTCACTGCTCTAAAAGCCATGACCTCTGCGTGAGCACCACCATCTTCTTGTGTGAATCCTTCTCCAATTATGGTATTACGAGCTACGATTAGCGCACCAACAGCAGGATTTGGACTCGTAATAATGGTACTGGAATTTGCTAATTGTAAGGCCCTGTACAAATACTGAGAATCAGAACAAGTGTTGTCAGCAGCAGTCATATAGGCATTTTGAATTACTAAGATCCTCTAAAAGCTTAGTAACTACGTTGTTAGAAGGAAGTCTTATAAGAGTATTTAACTTTGTCGTGACAGTTTTAGTAATGGCCCTTGCTAAGAATTTGACAGTTTGATTTTGATTCAATTAAAGAATGCTGGACGCATGGTCAAGCTAGATGTCCACGTTCACCAGTGGTTGACTGACCACGATGAGTATTCAAAAGATCATCTTTTGGAGAATCTACGCTTACACAGCAGTGGATGTGCAGTCTTTCAAAAGACCTCTAAGGTGAACAAAGGAGAGTACAAAACAAAGACTCTTTATCTCCATAAGATTGTTGCTGAGCATTTTCTTTCTGAGTACAAGACTGACAAGAAAACCCTTGTTGGAACCAAGAACGGCGACAAGCTCGATTGTAGACTAGAAAACTTAGTGTATCGATCGCGTAGTGATGCTAGCCGGATGCGAAAGACTACGAGTCAAACGGGCTATACAGGTGTTTACAAAGAAAACCACCGCTTCAGAGCAGTAATAAGTGTGCATGGAAAAAGTATGCACCTTGGAATGTTTGACAATCCAGAAGCTGCAGCTGCGGCCTACAACCAGAAGTCTTGGGAAATCTATGGTGAAAAAGGTAAATTCAATAAACTCAGTGAGTCTATCTGGAAAAAGCCTTCATAGTTTCGAGATGTAGCAAATTTGATTTGAATCCGACCTTAGAATTTCTTTTGGTGGTTCATCTTTGCTTTTATGTCAAATAGCCCTCTTTTTCTTAAAGCTCTTAGCGGAGAACGAACTGAACGACCACCCATTTGGATGATGCGCCAAGCAGGAAGAATACTTCCTGAGTATAGAGCATTACGAGCTTCTCTTAGTGGTTTCAAAGAACTAGTTGAAACTCCAGAGCTTGCTGCAGAGGCTACCTGCCAGCCAATTGATCGGTTGGGAGTTGATGCAGCCATCGTTTTTAGTGACATCTTGACTGTGCCTGAAGGACTAGGACTTCCTTACGAAATGATCCCTGGATTTGGGCCGAAGTTTCCGAAGACCATCGAGTCTCCTGCCGATCTTGATAAACTCGTCGGACCTCAAGATGCAGCTGATAGTCTTGAATACGTTTATGGGGCTGTTGCGGCAAGTGTAAAGCGCCTAAATGGGCGAGTACCACTCATTGGTTTTGCTGGGGCGCCTTGGACGATTTTCTGCTACATGATCGAAGGACAGGGTAGTAAGACCTTTAGCAAAGCGCGTAAATGGCTGATGCAGGAACCAGTGGCTAGCCAGCGATTGCTCAACCTCATTGCAGATACGACGGCTATTTACTTGAAAGCACAGATTGCCGCAGGTGCGCAGGCAGTACAATTGTTCGATTCTTGGGCTGGTGTGCTTTCGCCAAAACTCTACCATGAGTTTGCTCTTCCAGCTTCAAGAAGAACCCTTGCGCAGCTTTCTGATGAGCAAACACCACGTATACTTTTTGCAAAAGGTGCTTCTCATTCTATGGGATTGGTTGAAGAAGCCGATGCATATGGTGTTGATTGGACTACTCCTGCGGCTTCGGCCCGAGCAGCCTACGGCGATTTGACTGTTCTGCAAGGCAATCTTGACCCAGCTGCTTTATACGGGACGCCCGAAAACGTTTCAACAGAAGTGAATGCCATGCTCAAAGACTTTGGACCGCATCATATTGCAAATCTTGGTCATGGGTTATATCCAGATACACAACTGCCAGCAGTTGAGGCCTTTGTGGAGACCGTCAAGGCCTTTCGCTACGCAGATGCAGCAGCATTCGCGAAATAAGGTGATTCACGTACCTTTCACCCTTTCTATTCCAGTTATTTCTTCATCTTTGAAGAGATTCCCAAAATCGAAAAGCTTACACTAAAATTCATTTATGGGTTGGTTCAAACGACTTCGAGAAGGTATTCAGACGGCTACTCAAAACAAGCGTGAGGCACCTGACGGGCTTTGGTACAAGTGTACAAGTTGTGCCGAGGCTTCTACTATGAAGGAGTTGAGTGAAAACTTCTACAAATGCCCGAAGTGTAACTACCACGTCCGCATCGGGTCGCATGACTATTTCGACATCATTTTTGATGGGCGTTATAAGCTCCACTTCGAAGATTTAGAAGCTGTCGATTACCTGGGCTTCTCAGATCTCAAGGACTATGATTCGCGCTTAGTCGCAGCCAAAAAGAAAACCAAGTTGCCGGATGCATTGCAAGTGGCACAAGGTAAGGTGAGTCGTTTGCCACTTGTTATAGCTGCCATGGACTTTAGCTTTATTGGTGGTTCAATGGGAAGTGTTGTAGGTGAAAAAATAAGTCGTGCAGTCGATATCTGTCTTGCAGAAAAAACACCGCTGTTAATCATCAGCAAATCAGGCGGTGCTCGCATGATGGAGAGTGCATTCTCTTTAATGCAGATGGCAAAGACCTCTGCTAAGTTGAGCAAATTGGCTAAAGCAGGAATTCCTTATATCAGCTTGATGACTGATCCTACAACTGGTGGAGTTACTGCAAGCTTTGCGATGTTGGGCGATTTGAACCTTGCTGAGCCTAATGCTCTTATTGGATTTGCTGGACCTCGAGTCATCAAAGAGACCATCAAGAAAGACCTACCTGAAGGTTTCCAACGATCAGAGTTTTTGCAAGAAGCAGGATTTCTAGACCGTATCGTTGACCGGAAAGACCTTCAAGAGATGCTGTCTGATTTGCTGCAAATTTTTGCAATGAAATCTACAGAAGCAGAAGAGGCTGCGTAGGCTTATCAGCTCTGTATTTGTGCTAGCTAACACCACATCAGAAGAGTTTTCGAGGTTGCCTTTTGCATGGCAGGCAAAGCTAGGCTTGAACGAATGGTGGAGGGTCGTTGTGACGCTTGTTATTGTCATAACCGTGAGCTTTATCGCAAACATTCCTTTGGTGGTGGTCCTCGCGAATAGTTCACCTGTTCAAGAGCGCGGATTAGACATCAATAATTTCACCCCAGAAGCATTGGGGGTGGATCCTTCGTTGTTTCTAGTACTTCTGCTCCTACCATTTGTTTTTGGATTGATATCACTGTGGTTTTGCGTACTCAAGCTTCACAAGCGAGATTCAAAGACGCTCGTACATAGAAAGTTTAGTGGTTTCAGATGGGGGCGTGCGTGGTTCGGTTTTTTTGTGTGGTTGGCTTTGACCATTTTTTCGGAATCGTTTTGTTATTGGCTGAGTCCAGAAGAGTATGCGTTTGTTTTTAGTCCTTGGGCTTTCGCCAAAACCCTAATTGTGGTTGCACTGATGATTCCGCTGCAGATTGCCTTCGAAGAAATACTGATGCGAGGTTACATCCTCCAACAGACGACGTATTACACACGTCTTCCTTGGTTGGGTTTGGTTGTGAGTTCGTTCATTTTCGCCGCCCTGCATTTTCAAAATCCAGAAGTTCAACAATTTGGTCTAGCCGCAACTGCGCCCTACTACCTGGGCGTTGGGTTGTTTTTAGGCTTACTCACCATCTTAGATGATGGACTCGAATTAGCTTTAGGTATTCATTTGGCTACCAATGTGTTTGGGTCTGTACTTGTTAACTTTAAGGGTTCAGCTTTGCCAACACCAAGCTTATTCCAAGTCTCAGAGATCAACATTCCAATGATGACATTGCTTTTTGTACTCCAAGCTTTCGTGTTCTTTTTGTTGTTTCGCAGAAGGAATGAAGCTGGAGTAAAGCCTGAGATGGGCTGGACCATGTCTTCGTTATCCTTCAAAACCCCTGACTGATGAATACTACCAAACGCTTCACGCTGTTGCTCGCCGTTGGTTTTGCCTTGAGCATACTCCACATTTCTGCTCTCAATGCGCAGTACTGGCAGCAGTCAGTTGACTATAACATCCAGTGTTACTTGACTCCAGAAAACCATAAGTATGCTGGAGAAGAAGTCATCGAGTATGTAAATAATAGCCCTGACACTTTAACAAGAATCTACTTCCACCTCTATCCTAACGCATTCCAGCCGGGGAGCATGATGGATGTGCGTAACCTCAATTTACCAGATCCAGATCGTCGTGTGGGTGATCGGATTTCAAAGCTCAGCCCCGAGGGTGAAGGTCATTTGCACATTACGAAGTTGATGCAAGGATCGTCTGATCTGACTGTTATCGAGGAAGAAACGATAGCCTATGCGGAATTACAGTTTCCAATCAAGCCAGGTGGGAAAGCCAACTTCAAATTGAACTTTGAAGGGCAGGTTCCTGAACAAATTCGCAGAAGTGGTCGAAATAATGCTGAAGGAGTAGACTATTCTATGCCGCAGTGGTATCCCAAGCTTTCGGAATATGATCACATGGGATGGCATCCAAATCCTTACGTTGGGAGGGAGTTTCACGGGATTTGGGGTGACTTTGATGTGACCGTAGCTCTTCCCAGTGAGTACACATATGCTGGCACTGGATATCCCGCAGATGCACCGAAAAAGTTCTACAACAAGAAGATTCGTAAGAAAATAAAGAAGGGTGATTACGTTGCTCATCGCCGTACAGCACCAATGGTGCACGACTTCACATGGGCAGCAGATACAGAATATAAGCGTACTGAATTGAAGCGTGCTGATGGGACGATGCTCGAGTTTTATTATATCCCTGGTGAGAAGACTACAGAGAATTGGGAGTTATTGCCAGAGATCATGGACAAGGCGTTTGACTTTATCAATAAGAAGTATGGTCAATACCCTTATGAGAAATATGCAATCATCCAAGGTGGAGACGGTGGTATGGAGTACGCCATGAGCACACTGATTACTGGCGAGCGCACACTAGGGAGTTTGGTTGGCGTTTCTGTACATGAGCTCATGCACTCTTGGTATCAATTTGTGTTGGCAACGAACGAAAGTCTCTATCCATGGATGGACGAAGGGTTTACAAGTTATGCTTCAAGTGAAGTGATGAAATACCTGGCGGAGATCAAAGCTATTCCTGGAGCTGAAGTTCAAGAAAATCCACACTTAGGGACAGTACTGGGCTACAGTAGATTCGCGAATACTGGTCGAGCAGAAGCGCTGAGCACCCATGCGGATCACTACACTACAAATGCAGCCTACGGAGTGGGCAGCTATGTGAAAGGGGAGTTATTTCTCTATCAACTTCGCGGTATTATCGGTGAGGAAGCCTTTGATAAAGGTATGCTGCGCTATTTCAATACTTGGAAAATGAAGCACCCGACGGCGCAGAACTTTATTCGAATCATGGAAAAGGTTAGTGGTCAAGAGCTTGATTGGTATTTGGAATACATGGTTAACACGACTCATCAAATTGACTTCACGGTTGACACGATCTACAGCACTGGCGCGAAGGAAACGACAGTGGTTTTGCGGAAGCTAGGAGTGATGCCTGCCCCTGTCGATGTACAAGTGACAGATCGAGATGGAAATAAGATTACCTACCTCGTTCCTCTAGTACTACAGAGAGGGCATGCACCTTTGAATGGCCGAGAACTCGCAGGCGATTGGCCATGGACTAATCCAACATACACGTTGACTGTGCCGATGCCTTTTGAGCGCATTGCTGGTGTCGAGATTGATCCATTGGTTAAGCTTTCTGAAGCCAACAAGGAAAATAATGTGTACCCTCCGCTGGTGATTGAGAACAACTAGCCTAATCGCTTAGCTATTACTGAAAATACTTATGAAGAGGCAGGCCGCGAAGTAGTCTGCCTCTTCGTTGGTTAAATACTGTATGAAGATTCTCCAGGTCTGTAAAAAATTTCCTTTTCCTGTAAAAGACGGAGAAGGTGTTGCCGTTCGTGCATTGGCACAAGGACTCGTAGAAGCTGGCTGCACGGTAGACCTTTTGAGCTTCAACACGACAAAGCACTGGGTTGAAAACCCTCAAGAGGCGGACTTGCCGCATTATCGTAATATTTCAAGTTGTGATCTCGATAATGATGTAAAGCCAATCGAGGTTGGATTGAGCTTTTTCAGGAAAGGAAGTTACCACGTGCACCGTTTTGATAATGCTGAGTTTGCGGGTCAATTGAAAGCACTCCTACAACTCCACGAGTACGATGCAGTTGTATTGGAGACGAGCATATTGGCGCTTTATATCCCGATTATCCGCCGGAATTCAAATACAGTCATTGCCTTGCGTGCACACAATCTGGAGTATGAAATTTGGCAACGCATAGGAGAAAAAGAGAACCTCTTGCTTCGTCCGCTGTATGGTATTCTTGCGCGTCGCTTAAAGCGTTTCGAGCGAAAGTGGATCAACGAAGCTGACTTGTTACTTCCAATCACTGATCGTGACGGCGAACGGTTTGTGAAAGACTTGGGCTTTAGGGGAAAACAGCATACCGTACGCGTTGGGTACGATGCAATACGGCATCAAGAACGCCATTGGGCTCCTTTACAAAGTCTGCCCTTCGCAATTAGCTTCATTGGATCTTTGGATTGGGCTCCAAATCTTGAAGGTTTGAAATGGTTTTTGAATGAAGTTTGGCCGGCATTACATCGTGATTTTCCTGAATTAGAATTTCACATTGCAGGTCGGAAGACCCCAGAAGACATTCTTGAACTGCAGATGCCCAACGTAACAGTGCACGGTGAAGTGAGTGACAGTGCTGAGTTTTTGCAGCGTTACCCAATGACGGTCGCGCCTATTTTGAGTGGCAGTGGAACCCGGGTTAAAATTCTGGATGCGATGGTGTCGGGTAGAGTAGTCCTGACTACTGAAATGGGTCTCGAAGGGATCGAAGCAAAGGATCGTAGAGAAGTGTTGTTATGTCCAACGCCGAGTGCATTCATTGATCAGATCAAGTACATCCAACGAAATCCAGAAAAGCTGGATGAGTTGAGCCTAAGTGCTCAGGTCTTTATTCAGTTGAATTTTGATTTTGCTCGAATCGGGTATGGCCTTGCAGGTAAAATTCGCGATGCAAAGAAGGCAAAGCTTAGGGTGCACAGCTAGATAAGTTGTGCATATTTAGACAGATATTCTGGTTTGTCGGCCTTGGGACGATTCAACATCGTGTGCAGGACAGGAGTCTTGTAGCGTGGTGAACCGAAAGGTAACCGTACCTTTACAGCAACCACTTTCCCTCCCTAATTGTAGTTGATGTATGATGACTAACACCACCACTGAGCTAAACACTATCGATGAAGCTATCGAGGACCTAAAAGCTGGTAAAGTCATCATTGTAGTTGACGATGAGGATCGTGAGAATGAGGGTGATTTTGTCACATGTGCATCGACAATCACTCCTGAGATTGTCAATTTCATGGCTACGCATGCACGTGGCTTGATCTGTGCACCAATTGATGAGACGTTAGCCGATCACTTTGACTTGCGTCCGATGGTTCCGGAGAATACCGAGCTACACGAAACAGCTTTTACTATTTCGATTGATTTGATAGGTCATGGATGTACGACAGGTATTTCAGCATACGACCGTGCTACTTGCCTGCGAGCATTAACTGATCTTGATTCTAAGCCAAGTGATTTTGCTCGACCTGGCCACATATTCCCATTGCGTGCAAAGCAGGGTGGAGTATTACGAAGAACTGGTCATACAGAGGCTTCTGTTGATTTAGCTCGTTTGGCTGGCTTTCCGCCTGTGGGTGTGGTTGTAGAAATCATGAATGAGGATGGTACGATGTCCCGCATGCCTCAGCTCAAGGAAATTGCAGCACGTTTTGACTTAAAGATCATTGCGATAGCTGATTTGGTAGCTTATCGAATGCGGCATGAACGACTAGTTCGCAAAGAGATTGAATTGCCGTTCAAGTCTCGCTTCGGGAAACTGAAATTGACGGCTTTCACACAACTCACAACAGGAGATGTCCACCTTGCACTAAGCATGGGCAAGTGGACTGAAGACGAGGATGTCCTGGTTAGAGTTCAGTCTGCTTACGGTGCTGAAGATGTGATTGGAGTATTACTTGCCGATCAAGAAAATGGCGTCCAGCGAAGCCTTCAAGCAATAAGTGACGCTGGCAAAGGTGTTTTGTTGCTGATGCGTCACGGCGAGAAAGAAGGTGACCTGTTGAGTATGCTTAAAAACATACAGGAACGAGCTA